>JABDPU010000190.1 GCA_013042625.1 Flavobacteriaceae bacterium
CTTTGTCGTAAATCGCATTCCTAAGGTCCATCAACACGCCATTACGTAAGAAGGTGATAAAGAAAAGAGCCAGATAGTTAAAGATATTCTTCAATAAAAACAGGCTGATGATAATAATGATCATGTAAAGCAGGGATCGTTGAGAGCCATGCGCTTCTGTAGTCGTTGTAATGAAGTAATTCATTGAATCCTCCAGATAGGACTTCAGTCCGTTTAAACCCTCATAAACCGGTTTAATATTTACCTTTTTTCCTTCACCAAACAATACATTGATCATAGGCATTAGAGAAACCATCGCCAGGGTGCTGAACAAGGCATAGAATACATTACAAATAACATTCATAATGCCGTAACGCTTGTAGGGCAGGATATAGATCGATAATTTCTTCAGGTACTCCATCTAGGCGAGATTCATATCTTTCAGGATAGCATCGATTCGATCCTCTAATGCCTCTCCTGTTTTTTCGAATTCTTCTAAAGAATTGAGATCGGTGTTCACACTGATATAAAACTTTATTTTGGGCTCTGTACCGCTTGGGCGAAGAGCAATCTTGCTGCCATCTTCCGTATAATATATCAGGACATTCGATTTAGGAATGTTGATTTTTTTCTCTTCGGAAGTGATCATATTTTTGGAAACCGAGAGCTGGTAATCTTCAACTTTAATCACCTTGGAACCATTAACAATCTTTAAAGGGTTTTTCCTGGCGTCTTTCATCATATTCTTGATTTCCTCGGCACCTTCAATGCCTTTTTTAGTCAGAGAGACCAAACGTTCTTTATAGTATCCATGTTTGATATAGAGTTCGATCAGTTCCTTAAAGAATGAAGAGCCATTGGCCTTGGCCCATGCTCCGATCTCACATGCCAGCAGGGTAGCGGTCACCGCATCTTTATCGCGTACAAAATCCCCAACCATGAACCCGAAACTTTCCTCACCACCGCCAATGAAATTTAGTTCTGTTTCCTCACGGATCAATTTCGCAATCCATTTAAATCCGGTAAGGCATTCTTTATAAATGGCACCATATGATTCTGTAAGAACCTGTACCATAGGTGTAGAAACTATAGTCGAGCCTATAAACTCATTCCCTTTCATGCCATGGTTTAGTTTATGATTCTGAAGAAGAAAATCAGTCATCATTAACATGGTCTGATTGCCATTGAGCAATTCCATTTCTCCATCAAGGTTTCTCACAGCAACTCCAACACGATCGCTATCGGGATCGGTTCCAATCACAATGTCTGCCAGGATCTCATCAGCCATTTCAAGTGCCATTTTTAAGGCTTCTGGTTCTTCAGGATTCGGACTTTCAACAGTAGGAAAATCACCATCGGGAATGGCCTGTTCCTCAACTACATGAACCTGCGAATAGCCGGCTCTTTTCAAAGTCTCAGGGATCAGTGTAATAGAAGTACCGTGAAGTGAAGTGAAAACCACCTTCAAATCGTCACGACTGCCTTCCTTTAAATCGAAATGACAATTAGCGATAGAATCATCTATGAATTGATTATCAATAGCTTCTCCTATATATTCTATAAGATCCGGATTGCTATCAAATCGAATCTCGGAATAGTCCAGTTCATTAATGGTATTTACGATTTCAGCATCCTGTGGTGGAACCAGTTGACCACCATCTTCCCAGTAAACTTTATATCCGTTGTACTCCGGTGGATTATGCGATGCAGTAAGTACGATACCGCATTGACATCCCAGTTCTCTTACGGCATAAGACAATTCCGGGGTTGGTCTCAGGTCTTCAAAAAGATAAACCTTTATGTTATTGGCAGAAAACACATCAGCAACTACCTTGGCAAAGGTCTTACTGTTATGCCTGCAATCATAGGCAATGGCCACTTTAATATTTTGACCTGGGAAGGTCTGCTGCAAATAATTACTTAATCCCTGTGTGTTTTTGCCCAGGGTATATTTATTGATTCGGTTGGTTCCCAGACCCATGATACCGCGCATACCGCCCGTTCCGAATTCCAGGTTTTTATAGAAACTTTCTTTCAGCCCTTTAGGATCTGAAGCGATCATATTCTTGATTTCATCTTGTGTGGTTTCGTCAAAGGAAGGTGTCAGCCAGGAATTGACTTTTTCTAGGATTTCAGGTTCTATGTAAATCATCAATGAAGTAAATTTTGTACAAAAATAACCAATTGTTAGCTCAGTGAACTGCCAGTTCGACAAAATTGAACGATATGGCTGCGAATAATCAAAAGATTAGGTTAAGTGGTGAAAAAATGTAGAGGAATTGTCCTTGAAATCAAGCCACATTCTTTGTTTCTTCAACCGAATATGAATCCTTGTTCCTCGAGGCTCGTAATATGAGTTCACCCAGAAATCCGGCCACGAAGAATTGGGTTCCGATTATCATGGTGGCCAGGGATATATAAAACTGAGGCCTTTCAGTTATAAGACGTCCGCCGGGATTGATATATAATTTGTCTATTCCGAGGTAAATGGCAAATCCAAATCCAATCAGGAACATCAAAGCACCAAGGGCGCCAAAAAAATGCATCGGCCTTTTCCCGAATTTCGAAACAAACCAAATCGTGAGAAGGTCTAAAAAACCATTGAGAAATCGTTCCATACCAAATTTTGTTTTACCATATTTTCTTGCCTGGTGTTTAACCACCTTTTCACCGATCTTTATAAAGCCTTTATTTTTGGCCAGGACCGGAATATATCGATGCATTTCGCCGTGAACATCCACAGCTTTTACCACCTCGTTTTTATAGGCCTTGAGGCCACAATTAAAATCATGCAAATTGAGCCCTGATGTGGCTCTTGCTGCCCAGTTAAAAAGCTTGGAGGGCAGATTTTTCATTAGTACTGAATCGAAGCGTTTCTTCTTCCAGCCCGAGACCAGGTCATAATCCTCCTCCCTGATCATCCTGTAAAGCTCAGGAATTTCTTCAGGGTTATCCTGTAGATCGGCATCCATGGTGATCACAACATCTCCAAGTGCCTTTCCAAATCCGGCATGAAGCGCCTGCGATTTTCCGAAGTTCTTATAAAACTTGATTCCCTTTATGCCAGGGTTATGAGAGGACAGTTCTTTAATTATTTTCCAGGAATCATCTGTAGATCCATCGTCCACAAAAAGCACTTCATAAGAAAAGTGATTGGACTGCATCACTTGTACAATCCAATCACTCAATTCTTTTAAAGATTCTTCTTCGTTAAGTAGAGGTATGACTACTGAAACATCCATTAAGCTCTAAGCCTGATCTGGATTATTTTTTTTGATAATGGCTGAGCCAATCAGTCCGAATATCGAATAAATGACGAGGCTAATACCAAAACTTTTTAATTGATTACCAATCGAAAAGTTGTCTGTTTTCTGCGCTTCTGCCAAAGCTTCGTTAATGGTTTCCTGTGGTGCTCCAAATCGTTCCATGGATTGCTTGGTCACGATTAGGATTTGCTCATTAAGTTCTTTAGCAGCATCGGTGTCTACGATGTTAAAAATTATATAACTCACCACCGTAGAAACCAGGGTTCCGACCAGTACGGTCAGAAAGTATGAGCCAAATGCATCTTTGAAAGAGATAAATCCGCCTAGGATTTGTTTCGATTTTATTGAAGACATTATGCCCATAACAACAATCAGAACAAAAAGTCCAATACCAAACCACCATTTCACAAATATTTCGAGGTTTGTTGCATAGATTATTACGGTTATAAGCGATAACGCCAGTCCCAGGTATAATCCATAATTCAGGGCACTAGATTTAATAGATTTGTCCATTAGAAAGGTTTTTAGGTTGTTTATTGCGTTAGTAAGCAAATATACTAAATCGTTACATTCAAAACCTTATTAAAAAAAGAAATAAACCCTTGTTGAATAACAAAAAATACTTAAATTTGCAACTCGAAAAAAGATAGGATAGAAATCATGCAAAAAGACATACATCCGGAAAATTACAGGCTTGTTGCTTTTAAAGATATGTCGAACGACGACGTGTTTATTACCAAGTCTACTGCCGAATCAAGTGAAACAATTGAGGTAGAAGGTGTAGAATATCCATTGATCAAAATGGAGATTTCAAGAACCTCCCATCCATACTATACCGGTAAATCGAAACTGGTGGATACAGCAGGACGTATTGACAAGTTCAAGAACAAATACGCCAAATTCAAGAAGTAAAAGTTTTTATAACTATATAGCGGAAAGCCTTTCATCAATTGAAAGGCTTTTTTATTTTTACAAAAACCTAGGTCATGAACTACATTCTGTTTGACGGTCCGCACAGGAACAATTTACTTCCATTTACTTATACCAGGCCGGTCGCCGATATTCGAGTCGGCATTCTTACCATCAGGCAGAAATGGGAAAGCTACCTGGGTTATACTATCACGTCTGTTACTGAAGATTACCTGGCAGATAAATATCCTATGGTTGAGTTCGAGGAGAATATTATGATCAATGCCTCCTACCTGCCAAATCCTGAATTGGTTGCTTTAATAAAGGGCCTTGAAGAGAATCAGGCCATTTTCAGCAACGAGGATGTCATAGCTTTTTATGCCAAGGAATCACAGGAAGACATCGATCTTAACAGCTACACCGCTATTGAATACTCGGGCAAGGTTATTAAAATTGAACATACCTGGGATATTTTTTCAAAGAATGGTGAAGCCTTAAGAGAGGACTTCCATCTGATTACCGATAACCGTAAATCACAACCCATTCCATCTTCGGTTAACACTATTCAGGCGTCCGATATTTTTATCGAACCGGGTGCACAACTCGAGTTTGTTACATTGAATGCAACTAATGGTCCGATCTATATAGGTAAAGACACCCTGATAATGGAAGGTACTACAATTCGCGGTCCTTTCGCGCTCTGCGAGGGTGGAATCGTGAAAATGGGTGCCAGAATTTATGGTCCGACTACAGCCGGACCTTACTGTAAACTTGGAGGAGAGATCAATAATTCTGTGTTATTTGGTTATTCGAACAAGGGCCACGCCGGATTTTTAGGTAATTCGGTACTTGGAGAGTGGTGTAATATGGGTGCAGACACCAATACCTCGAATTTGAAAAACAATTATACCGAGGTCAGACTCTGGGATTATGAATCTGAGGGTTTTGCGAAGACCGGTTTGCAATTCTGCGGTTTGATGATGGGTGACCATAGCAAATGTGGTATCAATACTATGTTTAATACAGGGACAGTAATAGGCGTAAGTGCTAATGTTTTTGGAAGTGGTTATCCCAGGAATTTCATACCGAGTTTCAGTTGGGGCGGCCATGGCGGATTCAATATTTACAGGCCGAATAAAGCCGCTGAAACGAACAGTCTTGTCATGAAGAGACGCAATATGGAATTTTCTGCCCAGGATGAAGCCATTCTTAACCATGTATTTGAACAGACCAAAAAATACAGATCCCATTACGAATAACACTTATGTTAGGATTAATACTGATTTTCTTCATAGGAAAGTACTTCTATGAATTAGCAGACAAACACCAGAAAAACAACTGGGTCTACGCTATAATCGGTGTAGTGGTTTATTATGCTGCTGGTGCAGTTCTTGGTGTAATCCTGGGGCTGGCTGATATTGTTTTTACTTTCGGAATTGATTGGGAAAATGCAGTCGGACTGAATTTATTAGGTATCCCTGCAGGATTGGCCGCAGATTATGGCCTGTATTATCTACTCAAGAAGAAATGGGAGTCTGAAACCGTTGTCCCAGATGATGAAATTATGAAAATCGGGCAGGTTGAAGAGGATGATCACTAAGGTTGTTTTCTTACGCGTTTAAGATCTAATAAGTTAGTTGGATTGATCCCAAGACCCTTGACATCTTTTCTCGTAAATCTTACCACTTCATCATAAAACAATGGGACTATTGGAGCCTCTTTCATGACCAGGGAATCCATTCGGGTATAAAGTTGAGACCGTTTTTCCGGATCGTTTAAGAGAAAGGTATCTTCATACCATCGATCGAATTGCTCATTGCTGAAATGGGTATAATTCGGACCATTGGGTGCAAAGTTTTTGCTGTAGTACAATGACAGGTAATTTTCGGCATCGGGATAATCGGCAACCCAACTCGCCCGAAACATGTCTAACTTGCCATTTGCTTTTGAATCTTTTAAGCTCGAAGCCGGGATTACATCAACCGTCACCTCCAAACCCGTTTTTTGAAGTTCCCTTTGAATAAATTCACAGAAACTTAGATAATTGCTTGTTGTCGTCAGAATCAGTTTCGGACTATTATTCCCAGATTCTATTTTGAATTGTTCAACGAGGGATTTTGCCTGATCGGGATCATATTGAAATCCGATTGATGCATCATAACCTGGAAGCCCTTTTGGAATAAATCCCCCGGTGGCAGGAATGCCAATCCCATTTCTCAAATAGGTCATCATTTTCCCACGATCAAATCCTATATTAACTGCCTTTCTCAGCTTATCGGAATGTATTTCAGGCACTTCAGAATCCATGAAGAATGCCAGGTATTCGGTGTTGAGGTATGGTCCCCTAATCATGTTGACTTCTTCCTTATATCGACTCTGTAACTGACCATCTGCAGTCAGAATTTCATCTTTATAAGAGGCATCCAGTCCAGAAACAAAATCGATATTATCCTGGGCGAATTGAAGGAATTCACTTTGCTTATCTGGTAAAAACGTTATGGCTACAGCTTCCAGGTAGGGCAGTGCATTTCCCGATTCATCTTTTTCGAAATAATCTCGATTCCTTCGGAATACCAATTTTATGTTTTCCTCCCACCTCTTAAAATAAAAAGGACCTGTACCAATAGGATTAGACCTGAAACCACTCTTATAAAAATCAACCACTTCAGCTGGTACCACAGAACAGTATTTCATGGTAAGAAGGCCCAGAAAGGCAGGAAACGGCTGCTTTAATCGTATGGTGAATACCGAATCATTTTCGGCCTCGAAATCCTTAACCTTGCCCATTACCCATCTTCCGGGTGAAGCGACCTGATCATCGATCAAGCGACCCAGGCTATATTCAAAATCACTGGCTACAACAGCTCTAGTGCTATCAACTCCGAATAACTCATGCTTATGGAAATAAACATCCTTTCTGAGTAGAAAGGAATAGGTGAGGGCATCTTCTGAAATTTCCCATGTTTTGGCAATGCAGGGTTTAACCTGCATCTCATCATCCATTTGAACCAGGCCATTAAACAATTGGTTGGTTGCCCAAATATCGGCCAGGTCCTTAGAAAAAGCCGGATCTAATGAGCCTATATTCTTATGTTCATTATAACGGAATACTGATTTAGGATCTGTAGAATGCCTGCTGCATCCTAAGACTAAAAACAATACAGGCAATAGCCATTGAAATATTTTAATCCGGATTTTCATCGACAGCACGAAAGATAAAATTTAATTCAATGATTTGTAAAATTAAATACTTTTAATTCATGACTCATCAGGATGAATGATGGTTTAAGATCGAGTTCATTTTTATTACCTTTGCAGCTCGATTATCGGGTCATGGAACAAAAGCAAAAAGTAGCCTTTTATACCTTGGGATGTAAGCTGAATTTTTCGGAGACATCTACCATTGCCCGTGACTTCCGTGAAGAGGGATTTGAACGTGTTGATTTTAGTGATCCGGCCGATATCTATGTTATCAATACCTGCTCGGTCACCGAAAATGCGGATAAGCGTTTTAAAACTATTGCCAAACAGGCACTTAAATCGAACCCTGAAGCTTTTCTTATTGCTATTGGCTGCTATGCCCAGTTAAAACCTCATGAATTAGCTGATGTGGACGGCGTAGACCTGATTCTCGGGGCTACCGAGAAGTTCAAGATCACAGATTATATCAATGACCTGGGTAAAAATAATGAAGCCGAAGTCCATGCCTGCGAGATCGATGAAGCCGATTTTTACGTTGGAAGTTATTCCATAGGTGACCGGACGAGGGCGTTTCTTAAAGTTCAGGATGGATGTGATTACAAGTGTACTTTTTGCACTATTCCCATGGCAAGAGGTATTTCACGTTCGGCCAGATTGAATGATGTACTCAAAAATGCAGCATCGATTTCCAAACAGGATATCCGTGAGATCGTTTTAACCGGCGTAAATATTGGTGATTACGGCAAGGGTGAATTCGGAAATAAAAAACATGAGCATACCTTCTATGAATTGGTCCGGGCATTGGATAAGGTAGATGGGATCGATCGATTGAGAATTTCATCCATAGAACCTAATTTGTTGAAAGATGAGATCATTTCATTTGTTGGTAGCAGCAGGACCTTTGTGCCTCACTTTCATGTACCGCTTCAAAGTGGCAGCAACCGGATTCTGGCTCAGATGAAACGACGATACAGGAGAGAGCTGTATATAGACCGTGTCTCTCATATAAAGTCGGTTATGCCGCATGCCTGTATAGGTGTCGATGTTATCGTAGGATTTCCGGGTGAGACCGAGGAAGATTTCCTGGAGACTTATGAATTCCTGAATGCCCTGGATATTTCCTATTTGCATGTGTTTACCTATTCGGAAAGAGATAATACTCCGGCCGCCAGCATGGCTGATCGGGTTCCGACTAAGATCAGGGCTAAAAGGAGCAAAATGCTCAGGGGATTATCGGTTAAGAAGAGGCGAGCCTTCTATGAAAGCCAGCTGGAGACTACACGAACTGTGTTGTTTGAAGGGGAGAATAAATCCGGTTATATCCATGGATTTACAGAGAATTATGTCAAGGTTAAGGCACCATGGGACCCTGCAATGGTCAATACACTTCAGAAGGTAAAATTGAAATCGATTGATGCCGACGGACTGGTACGTTTCGATGCAGTTGAGGCAGAAATAGCTGAAATTAAGGCATAAAAAAGCGACTTCCGTTGCTTCTGTTAAATTCTTACACCAACCGGCAACATGGCTTTGTAACGCCTGTTTTTTCTGATAAATTTTGCGATTGGCGGACTGGTAGGTACTACACTGATGTTCCTGTCTTGAATGTTCTCCAGAACAAGCCTTAGAAAATCCTCAACAAATTGATCATTGTTAACGGTCTCCGGGATAACCAGTTTGGTTAAAAAAATCTTTCTTTCCTGGAGGGAGTATTCAATTTTGGCAAGATCATCATTAACTTTTAGTTCGAATTGACGTAAAAATTCATTGTCATTTAATTCTGCTGCATCAATCATAATTAGTCTGCTTTATTGAAGGAAGAGAAATCTATTTTGTATAGATTTGTTTTGCAAATTTACAAAAAATATTAGAATGTTCATGACGATTTCAGGCCTTAATTGCTTATGAACCAACCGATAATACATGTCTATTTGATGCCGGGAATGGCGGCCAGTCCAACCATTTTTGAGCATATTCAATTACCACGGGATCAGTTCGAAATTCATCTTTTGGAATGGAAAATCCCCTATAAGTCTGAAAGTTTACAGGATTACGCTAAACGCATGTGTACCGAGATCAGGAGCCACCCTTGTGTCCTTATCGGGGTGTCTTTCGGTGGTGTTTTGGTACAGGAGATGAGCCTATTTATAAATACTGAAAAAGTTATAATAATCTCCAGCGTTAAATCGAAATATGAATTACCAAGGCGCATGAGGATGGCCAGGAAGACCAAAGCGTATAAACTGATACCGACCCAACTGGCGGGTAATATTGAGGCTCTGGTACGGTTTTCATTTGGCAAAACAGTTGATAAACGATTAGCTCTTTATCAAAAATACCTTTCAGTGAATGACCCTGCTTATCTGGACTGGGCCATAAAAAATATGATCTGCTGGGACAGGGCCGAACCCCTTCCGGGGGTCATACACATTCATGGAGACAATGACATGGTCTTTCCTATTAAGTACATCGATAGGAGTATGGTTGTTAAAGATGGAACCCATGTCATGATAATCAATAAGTATAGGTGGTTTAATAAGAATTTGCCCGATTTGATAATACGTTAATTTTTAATTGATTATCGCTATTTTTTTATATATTTCAAGCCTATTAAAGCTGAATGAACCTATGAAGACCATTAAAAACCTACTTGCTCTTGTTGGACTGGTCAGCCTCTCTGTTTTGCTGATCTATGCCGTTCAAGATGCACCCAGTGATGATAATCTTGAGAAAAAGATTATTAACGACTACAATGTTTACGCATTAAATATTCCAACCGAATTAGATTTTGCCGGTGAAGCATTACCTCTGGAGAATCCCGATATTCTTGAACGAATGGATCGTGAGCTCCTGGTAAATACCTACTGGCAGTCTAACGGCTTGCTCATGTTTAAACGGGCAAACAAATATTTCCCAATTATAGAACCGATATTAGAACGGCATGGTATTCCTGAGGATTTCAAATATCTGGCTGTTATAGAAAGCGGTTTGCAGAATGTAACTTCTCCGGCAGGAGCAAGGGGATTCTGGCAAATTATGAAGACAACTGGTCGCGAAAATGGATTGGAGATCAATACCAATGTTGACGAGCGATATAACCTGGAACTTGCGACTGAAGTTGCCTGTAAGTATCTTTTAAAGGCAAAGAAACGATTTGGGAGCTGGACGCTTGCTGCCGCTTCATATAATGCCGGAATGGCAGGTGTTTCACGTCGTTTGAAGGATCAGGGTGTAGAAACCTATTATGACCTGCTTCTTGGAGAAGAAACCGGACGTTATATTTTCAGGATAGTTGCATTAAAAGAAATCCTTAATAATCCGGATCACTATGGATTTAATTTCCGTTACAAAGATCTTTATTCTACTGTACCTACTTTCAAAGTTGAAGTAGATACAGCTGTAACTAATTTTGTTCAGTTTGCAGGTCGCTTCGGAATAAATTATAAGATTTTAAAGCTGCACAATCCCTGGCTGAGGGAAAAACACCTCAACAACAAATCCGGGAAGAAGTATCTTATCGAAATTCCTAAGGAAGGCTTTTATTCAATCCCATAGTCTAACCCGTTAGTCGGTATCGGATAGTATCGTATCCTTTGATAGTTCATCACTAAGGAGTAGTCTCATGATATGCCTTTGAAACAGCTCATAATTTGATGCGTAGAGCTCTTTTTCTGGTTCAGGACTGAATTTAACCAGTCCGCCCCGGCTGATATCAACAATCTTTTGTTCTGAAGAGATAAAGAATGATGCAGGAACACCAAGTGCATGTTTATAGCTTTTAATGATGTTGTTATCGCGATTTGACGATTCATCTACATAAACTACAATAACATCTTCATTAAAGTCTTTAGAGGCCTGTTTGACCAGCTTTTTTGAATCCCAGTACAGTATGACCACATCGATTTTTCCCTTGAACTCACTAGCCAGTGTATTTAAGGCTTCGATTTCTTCGTCATTTTTTAAATACCATGAGGTTGTGGTACTGAGCAGCATAGGCCGATGCAGGCTGTCCATGTTTATTGTTCCACCGTCCAATCGAGTGATTTTATGAGGATCGACCGTTGTGCCCTGCAAATGCGTCTTTACCAGTGAATCGAATAACACATTGAGCATGTCATATTCCTGGTACATAACAGCATTTTGACAGGATTCGATATATTTCGGAAGATGAAGTTCTATAGCATTGGAAAAAGAGGTTGCCTTCTGTTGAGCAAGAGTGCCCACAGACAGGCTGATCATAAGTAGAACTGTAAACACAGTTTTCATGTTTACAAGGGGCTAAACGTTTGGCAATAACTAAGTTAGCGTATTAAGGTGCCAAAGCCAAAATTAATCGTTTAACGGTTTTTTGTGTAAGAAACACTAAGAAAAATACTACAAATGAGATGCAGTTTATCGACGTTTTGAGGGTCGATGCTGTCTCTGGCCGCCATAATGCTGGTTAGGAACGGAGGACCGCTTCATTTGCTGCTTCATCATTTTAACCTGGTCGTTCAGCAATCCACGCTTATCAAGCTTTTGAGCTTCGGTAAGCAATTTCTGTGCTTCCTGTTTTCTTTTCTTGGTGAAAGCAATTCCGGCAAGGTTGAGTTTGACCATAGCCATATCATGATCCATAGACAATCCGAATTTCACAGCATTCTTAAAATACTTTTCAGCCTCATTCATATTGGTCTGAGACACAAGAAGACCCCGGAGATAATTGTAATATCCCTGCTGTTTTTTAGTTAATGCAGAGGCCGGATTCTTAATTTTGTCCAGCCACTTGCCTGCACCGGTGAAATCCTGTTTCCGAAGCCGTAAAAAGGCAAGAAGGATAAGTTCGTTTCTGAAATACAGAAATACAAAGACAAGAGAAACCAGGACAAACATGATCCCGTTGCCAACATAGCCTTCAATAAACTGGTAAACAGCATATCCAAAAGCGATAGTTGCAAGTACTAATTTGATATATTTATTGAACATTTCGGTCGTTTAAACAAGGACAGCAAAGGTAGTAAAAACTGATAAAATTATTTTCATTCTATGGTTTGTGAAATAAAAAAGCCTTTGTATATTTGCGCGGCGCTTTAGGGCGGGTTAAAAGTATTGCCTCCGAAGTGTAAAAAGATAATAAAGAACTAAGAGAATGAAAAGAACATTTCAGCCTTCAAAAAGGAAAAGAAAAAACAAGCATGGCTTTAGAGAGCGCATGGCCTCTGTTAGTGGAAGAAAGATTTTGGCGCGTCGACGTGCTAAAGGCAGAAAGAAGCTGAGTGTTTCATCAGAAATGAGACATAAAAAATAATGATTAACAATTGTTAATATATTAAAGGTGTTACTGATCGTAACACCTTTTTTTGTATCTGATTGTTATCTATTTTTGAAAAATTTTGAACAATTCAAATTAAAAAATAATGCCGAAAAGAAATGACCTGAAATCAATCCTTATCATCGGTTCCGGACCAATTATAATCGGACAGGCTTGTGAGTTTGATTATTCCGGCTCTCAGGCCCTTCGATCATTGAGAGAGGATGGGATTGAAACCATTTTGATCAATTCCAATCCTGCGACGATCATGACCGATCCGTCCATGGCTGATCATGTGTACCTTCTTCCATTAAACACCAAATCAATTGTAAAGATTTTAAAAGAACACCCTCAGATTGATGCTGTGCTGCCTACAATGGGTGGTCAAACCGCATTGAATCTATGTATTGAGGCTGATGAGAAGGGAATTTGGAATGATTTTAATGTTGAGATAATTGGTGTGGATATCAATGCCATTAATATCACCGAGGATCGTGAACAATTCAGGACGCTCATGTTGGATATAGGCGTTCCAATGGCGCCTCAGGCTACTGCTACATCATATCTTAAAGGGAAGGAAATTGCACAGGAATTTGGATTTCCTTTGGTCATTCGTGCGTCATTCACCCTCGGTGGTGCCGGTGCATCCTTTGTTCATAAGGAAGAGGATTTTGATGAGCTACTTACACGCGGACTGGAGGTATCTCCTATCCACGAGGTGATGATCGATAAGGCGTTATTAGGCTGGAAGGAATACGAGTTAGAACTTCTCAGGGATTCAAATGATAATGTTGTAATTATATGTTCTATTGAGAATATGGACCCGATGGGAATTCATACGGGAGATTCCATAACAGTGGCACCTGCCATGACCCTTAGTGATACAACTTACCAGAGAATGCGTGATATGGCCATCCATATGATGCGAAGTATTGGTGATTTCGCCGGAGGTTGTAATGTTCAATTTGCGGTAAGTCCAGATGAAAAAGAAGATATAATCGCTATTGAGATCAATCCGCGGGTATCCCGATCGTCTGCACTTGCCAGTAAGGCTACAGGTTATCCAATTGCGAAGATTGCCGCTAAACTGGCTATAGGCTACACGCTTGATGAACTCGATAACCAGATTACCAAATCGACTTCGGCACTGTTCGAACCCACATTAGACTATGTGATCGTTAAAATCCCACGCTGGAACTTCGATAAATTTGAAGGGAGTGACCGAACGCTTGGCCTGCAGATGAAGTCGGTTGGTGAAGTGATGGGAATTGGTCGTTCTTTCCAGGAAGCCCTTCATAAAGCTACCCAGTCGCTTGAGATCAAGCGAAATGGCCTGGGAGCTGATGGCAAAGGTTATAAAGCCTATGATGTGATCATAGAAAAATTAGCGAATCCTTCATGGGATCGGGTATTTGTTATCTATGATGCCATTCAGATCGGAATTCCTCTTAGGACTATCCATGAGATTACTAAAATCGATATGTGGTTTCTTAAGCAATATGAAGAGCTGTATTTCCTTGAACAGAAAATATCTGAATACTCAATCGATACCATTGACCGTGACCTGATGCTTGAAGCCAAACAAAGAGGTTATGGCGATCGCCAGATTGCCCATATGC
>JABDPU010000092.1 GCA_013042625.1 Flavobacteriaceae bacterium
GGTTTTCTTTATGGAAGCAGCATGAGGGTTGTTGGCGGTTTCGTTGATCATTCGGGACTGACGCGAGAGGAACTGAGCAAGCTGAATCTTCTTATCGCATTAAATTGTGCCTACAAGGAAAGTGAGAATAAGAAACCGTTTATCAAAGGGCTTATTCATTTCTACAAGTCCATCAACCAGCATAAGACCAATTTGTTTGATGATCTTTTCGGACAAAAATTAAATGCCACAACTCTTGAGAGAATTATTCATAGAAGGGTACAGATCGATCCTAATTTTATTACCAAGAATTTCAATTATTTTGTCACCAATGCATTACTGTTTCTAGATGTCCTGGCTTATATTCAATATTTGGAAACCGATAACATCTCTGAAGAATATCTCAAAACCTATGAGGCTACCATCGAAGCTGTTACCTATAGTGTTCTGGAGTCTAAATCGAAACGATCGTCCTATGACAATAACCTGATGGATCTTATAGAGGCTTCACTTCGTTACCAGGATTTTAAACGAATTGATTACGACCACGCCATTAGCCATGTGCGTAATATTCCTGAAGGAAAATACCTTTTCGATATCGCATGTATGACCAGTTGGTCTGATCATGAAATCGATAAATCGGAGTATGATTTTTTGAATTCCCTTGGACGGGATCTCAACCTGGATTCCTCCTTAGTTGAAAGCGCAATAGCTGACGTCAATACCTTTTATACAAACTATGCCAACAACCTGGGCGTATTGAGTTCTAAGAACGTCGTGAGAGCGTTCTACGACAATTCGAGCCGCATGGTGACTAAACTGCTTAGTCGTAATGCCAAACGCCTGCAACGTGAGTTAAATGAGAGCAAAGAAGTGATGCAACTGATCACCAAATCAACAGTTAAGGAGTTGACTTCAGAAGAACAAAAACAATTACAAAATCAATTGCTCGATATTTTTAAAACCATACCAAGCCTGGCAATTTTTATGTTGCCTGGCGGTGCCTTATTGTTGCCACTGGTGGTAAAATTCATTCCAAAATTACTGCCTTCGGCCTTTGATGATAACAGGATTGAGGACGAATGATGTAACAAATACTGAATTCATGCAACCAACTAATTAAAACACTTTGCCATGCCAGCTAAAAACTATTATCAGATTCTTGGGATAAATAAGGATGCGAGCCTGGAAATTATCAAGAAAGCGTTCCGAGAAAAAGTATCTGTTTATCATCCTGACGTAAACGAACAACTTGGTGCCAGATCAAAATTTGAGGCCGTGATTGAGGCCTTTGATGTGCTGTCAGATAAGGAAAAAAAGAGCCAATATGATGAGATGGTTAAACAGGAAAACAGTTATGAGCCCTTATATCCAGAGCAGGAATTAGTCATCCAGGAATGGGAAGACACCTCTAAACGGCGATCAGAAAATTACAGTGGAATGGCCCTGGAAGAGTTGCTGATGCTTGGTTTGATTGCTGAGACTGGTGTGGTAGACGGACTTCTGGATTCTGCAGGAGATATTATTGATTCTGCAGCCGATGCCATGGACGGCCTGTTCGATCTATTCTAACCACTTTTTAAAGTCCTTAACCCGCTCCCGGGCAACAATCACATCATTTTCGTTATAATGATTCAGTTTAATCTGAAGGCGTGAATTGGTATAACTGATCATATCCTTGATCGCATTGATATTCACATAATATTTTCTACTGATCCTGAAAAACATATCGGGATCCAATTCCTTTTCTAAGGCTTCTAAAGTCGTATCCAGCAAATAATTTCGCCCTTCAGCAGTATAGAGGTAAGTGCCTTTATTCTCGCTGTAGAAACACTCAATATCGCTTGAATTTATCAACTTCAGATGCTGTCCGACTTTAATTGAAAATCGCTTCTTATAATGAGGTGTTTCCTGGTTACCGATTAAACTTCGGAGTTCCTGCAGGTTTACATTCAGGTTAGATCCTTCGGCATTTCTTTTCTTGAATTGATCAACAGCCTGTTCTAATTCTTTTTTATCAATTGGTTTTAAGAGATAATCAATACTGTTTAATTTAAACGCCTGCAGGGCGTAGGCATCATAGGCCGTTGTGAATATGATGGCTGAATCAATTTCGACTTGTTCAAATATTTCGAAAGACAGACCGTCGCTTAATTGAACATCAAGAAAAATAAGGTCAGGATGTCTGTTAGATGAAAACCAATCGATTGACTCCTCTACTGAATGCAGCATAACCTCAGCCTTAACATCCATTGCATTTAACAGTCGCTGTAGACGCCTTGCTGAAGGCTTTTCATCTTCAATAATAACTACTTGCATTCCGTACTATTATGATTCTTGTTAACCTTTGAATTCGGTAATATCATTTTCCAGGTATTCCTGGATTTTCCGATCTTCCCATTTTTTTGAAAACAATACCCGGTTTCCGAAGACGCACCAGGCATGTATGCAAAGACCGATAAACCAAGAAATTATGGTCGATAGTATCAACCAGGTCCAGACCACAGCATATGCCCCGGGATCAACCTGGAACAAAAGCGATGCGATCAACAATGAACCGGCTGTAAAAATAATCAAATGCAGGTAAAAATTGCGTAAAGCTTTTACCCTTTCACTGGCCTTGATGTAACGTTTAGTTCTTGAATCCATAGTATTCTGTATAATTACTCAAATTTTGTCATGTCTTTCCTGTCCTGGTTCATATACTCCTTTATTTTTCGGTCCTCCCAATTCTTTCCGAAGAAAAAGT
This sequence comes from Flavobacteriaceae bacterium, assembly GCA_013042625.1. GTDB lineage: Bacteria > Bacteroidota > Bacteroidia > Flavobacteriales > Flavobacteriaceae > SHLJ01. The sequence continues at coordinate 2,729 of JABDPU010000092.1, forward strand.
CTGGGCCAAAAACACCCAGAAAATGGAATGCCAGTCCAATACCCCAAAACAGAGCAGTGGCAAAGGTTCCGAAATCCCAAAAAACTCCATCATCCCGGTTCACACCAATGATTATTATCAAAACTGTATTTACTACAAGGTAAACGGCCAGGTGCCAGTAAAAACCGACTAGTTTGTCCAATTTCTTTTTAGCTCTGAGGTAGGCCTCTTCACGTTCGTAACTCCTACCCTCTTCAGGATCTTTATAAGGTTCTATTTCATATTTTGCCATAATTCTATCTTTTTAGCAATAACCGTTAACGGTCTTTATTCATTAATTCTTCAATTTTGCGTTCTTCCCAATCCTTTCCCAGGATCATTGGCAGTCCGAAAACCGAAAATGCATGCAGAGCCAGCCCAATACCCCAGAATAACCATACAATTACGGTATTCAGGTCGAAAATGGCTTCAGCATAGGTTTCACCATTCCAAACACTATTCAATACTTTGTATATGGATATAACTGAATTTACAATGACATATACAATAAGATGGTTATAAAATCCGCGAAGCTTATCAACACGCTCCATTGCTCTTTTGTATTTAGATTCATTTCTCATCACTGTCCTGATTTAATTCCAGCGTTTGTTATTCTCTTCCTCGCGCATAAATTCATCTATTTTGCGCTGTTCCCATCCTTTTCCAAATACATTATCATTGACAAATAATTTATACGCATCGAATATCAGTCCGATTCCCCAGAAAAAAATAGGAAACCAAAACCATTGAATGGTGAAAGGCGTGAATTTATACCAAATGAATATCAGGAAAGGATTCACAATAAAATAAGAGATCAGGCTATACCAGAACTCCTTAAGTTTCTCTACATGCTTCTTCGCACGCAGGTAACGATCCTCAAATTGAGGTTTTGTATCTGTTCGCATAACTGTTACTTGTTTGGTAAGCATCGGTAGTGCAACTATAAACCGATTAGCTTCTTGATTGACGATTACTTTTCTGTTGCTCAACATTTTATAGCGTTGCATAATATTACTGAGGCCAACACCGCTTCCTTTTTTCATGATCTGCTTTGGCTGAAGGTTGTTTTCAACAATTAAATGTCCGCGATCCTCATAAATGCTGATTTCCAAAGGTTTACTCGATGTAACCATATTGTGTTTTACTGCATTTTCCAACAATAACTGAAGTGATAATGGCACGACCTTGCTTTCCGGGTTAGAAGCGCGATCGGGAATCTTAAAGGTAATGCTGTCCTCAAATCTCATCTTAAGCAAGGACATGTAGGTCCGTGCAAAATCTAATTCTTCATCTACGGTGACGAGTTCCTTGTTCTTTTGCTCAAGCACATAGCGATATACCTTGGAAAGGGCTGAAGTAAAATCCTGGGCGCTTTCGGGATTTTCATCAATCAGACTGGTCAGTACATTCAAACTGTTAAAAAGAAAATGCGGATCTAACTGGTTTTTTAGTGCATCGAATTTTGCACTTGCCGTTCCTGCAATAACCTTTTGCTCGGTGATTTTATTTTTCTGAAGTTCTTTATAGTAGAAAAGAGCATGAAAAAACAATGAAATAACGAGGGTAATTAAGGTGGCTACTACATAAAAATCGAGGCGTTCTGATTGCATGAACTCTGAATACGTTTCACCTTCCAATACCATATTGATGAACATTCGAATGAAAAATATCGTTATAAGCGTCAGAACAATTGATACTAAAAATCCTTTAGCAATTTTATACTTAGATACTCGACTAGACTTCTTACCTCCGTATAAATGATCGAAATAGTAGGAATTAACAAGAGCCAGGGGAATGGAATACAGCATATAATAGCCCAGCAACCTCCAGAAATCATTATCAAAAGCTATACTTCTTCCATTAATTAGCTGTAAGACCTGATTAACAACCAGCAATATCACGCCAATTATTATCCCGACCCATATGACTCTCGCAACGTTCTTCATAATTTGATTATTCGCAGTTCGCTAAAATTTGATTGGCGCGCTCCTCTCCCCAATTGGGGTGGAATTCGGATTCAGCTTTAAAATTAGCAAAAAGATTCCGAGCCTTTTCCACATCCTGGCAAAAGGGTTTAATATCCTTTCCGAAAAATCGGGCAGATCCCATATCCCATTCAGCCTTAGATAAAAGGACCCTGGGATTTTCAGGTGAAATTTCCTTAGCCTCGTTATAAAGGGAACTTATCTTTCCTGAAAACATCATTCCATAAGTTGCCCCATCGTAGGCAACCCAGGCGGTATAGAGCAATGCTTGAATAACAATAAATTCAGGGTTGTCTGGAGAGATTTTGGTTCCCTTATCTATATATTGCTGGGCCTTTTCCAATCGTGCGGTCAACTCATTTTTATCTTTGATATTAAAGGAAGTGACCACTTGTATCCTGGCCGCATGATAAGCCGGAAGCCAATTATCTGTTTCGGCACTTGAAATCCGTTCATAAAGCTGAACGGCCTGGTCGTATTGACCCGATTCCAATAATTCATCGGCCTTCGTCATACCTTTTTCAAACTGGCCCTGGGCCGAAATAAGGCTGGTGACCAGGGAAGCTATTATAATTGCTAATTTTTGCATAATTGATAATTTTTATCTGTTCCAAAGGTCCTTAATATGGTCTTCCCTTGAAAAAATCAATGACTGAACTGTAAAAATCCACGGATGTATTGTTAGCGAACCAAAATCATCAAAAAAATGTACCTTGTTAACATCAATTCAATTTCTTAATTATTAAAGGCATGCGTTTTTTCTATACTATACTTTTAATCGCTGTTTTGACTTCCTGTAAGAACGAATCGGAATTCAGAATTGATCCGGGTTATGAGTCGGAATACACAACATACTCAAGGAATCTGGCAGATGGCAGGATTAAATATCTTCAACTGGCCGGATTATTCAAATTTGAAGAACAGGAATCAGGATTTGGCAGCTCTGAATCTTTGGCTTTCAATCTGGAAAGCCCATCTTCAATTGAAGAGATCGGGACTTTCATTAATAATACAGATTCGAGTGGTTTGGCCGGTATTAGTTTCCGGGCTGAACAAGGATTGGCAATCAAAACTGAAAGCGATTCTGTAGTCAATTCAATAAACCTGACCCTAGATGAATACGGTTCCTCCCAGCCTTTGTTTCTAAATGATTTAAAATGGCAGGTAATCACCAGGTCAGGCAGCCCCTATTTAAGGGTTTGGGACAAGCAGCACCC
>JABDPU010000194.1 GCA_013042625.1 Flavobacteriaceae bacterium
CATACATCTTATCGACTACATCTGAATAGTAACTTAAGGTTCCGTTATCGGTAAGGTATTGAGAAACAACAGACCGAGAATCGGTCTGTGCAAGGCTAAGGGTAGATGTTATTAGCAAAAAAAGGGTGAAAAGGTGCTTCATTACTAATAAGACACTACAATTTAGAATTGGTCACATTTTGGTCATGACCTTTTCCCCACCCACATAGGTAGCCTGCACTTGCATATCCGGAATCTCATTTATCGGAGCCGTCATAATATCCTTGTCCAAAACTATAAAATCTGCAAATTTACCTGCCTCAATACTACCCTTTTCATCTTCTTCGAAATTCGCATGGGCTGCCCATATGGTCATCCCTTTTAAAGTTTCTTCGCGACTCAGTGCATTTTCCATCTGGTATCCTCCTTCGGGATATTGCTCAAGATCCTGTCGTGCCACTGCAGCATAAAATGTGTAGAACGGATTGACATATTCCACAGGGAAATCTGTACCCAAAGCAACACTTCCATAGCTGTTCAATAGCTGCTTGAAGGCATAGGCACCTTTAATACGAACCGGACCAACGCGATCTTCAGCCCAATACATGTCGCTGGTTGCATGGGTGGGTTGTATAGAGGGTACTATATTATCGAACTGATCGAAATCTTCCGGGGAAATGACCTGGGCATGTTCTACCCGCCACCTGCGATTCTGTTGTCCTTCCAAAACACGTTTGTAAGTTTCCAAAACAGCGTGATTAGCCGAATCACCAATTGCATGTGTATTCATTTGATATTCGGAAGCTGCAATGCGTTCAGCCGTTTCATTCAAGGTTTCAATGCTGCTCACCATGAGTCCGAAATGCCCGGGCTTATCCGAATAGGGTTCACGTAACATGGCACCCCTTGATCCCAGGGCTCCATCGGCATAGAATTTAAACGATCTGACATTCAAACGGTCGGTTTTTATGATCCCTTTGTTCAGGTAATGATCGAGATTAGATTTACTGGCAGAGACCATAGCATAAACCCTCATCTTCAGATCACCTGCTTTTTGAAGACTGTCAATCAATTCAATTGACCCAATTCCCAGGCCAGCATCATCAACCGTGGTCAGGCCATAATCAAAACATATTTTCTCCGCGTCCTTCAGGGCTGTTATCACCTCATTCATACTTTGTTGCGGCCAATAGTTAAGTACCAGAGCTTCAGCATTATCGATCAGCACTCCCGTTAACTCGCCCTCTTCAATAAGAACCTCTCCTCCATCAATTTTGCTATCGACAGTAACATTACCCAGATCAAGTGCTGCCTGGTTGCATAAAATGGCATGGCCATCGATTCGCGTGAGTGATATAGGCGTATCAGGAAATAACTCGTCTAATCTGGATTTATTCGGAAAGGATTGATCTTCCCAGTCATTTTGGTCCCATCCCCGGCCCATGATATGAGTCTGGTTTCGTTCCTTTTGAAATTCTATAATTCGTTCAACTACCTCATCAAAGCTTTTCGTTCCGACCAGGTCTACTGCCTGTTGATTCATTCCAAGGCCCAAAAAATGACAATGGGCATCGATAAATCCGGGAACAACAGTCTTACCTTCCAGATCGAGAATCTCTGCTGAACTGTAATTCTCCAAAATGGATTCCGAAGAGCCAATAGCGAGGAATTTACCGTCTTTCACTGCAAATGATTCTGCCGTTTCAAAATCGTCATTAACCGTATAGATATTTGCGTTGGTCACAATGAGGTCGGCTGATTCTGGTTGTGCGCAAGCCTGGAATAATAATAGGGTCAGTAAAAGATAAAAAAGCTTCATAATAATGGTTTGGTTATAAAAATAAAAAAAGCACCTGACATGAGGTGCTTTATTTTATGCTTGATATAAATTAGAAGTCAAACTTATATGTTGCTCCCGCAAGGAACTGTATACCCTGAACCTGGTAATTCAGCCATCTTTTATAGTCCTGGTTGGCAATATTATTGGCTTTGGCATAAACCGACCAGCGATCATTTATACGATATCCTACATGTGCATTGGCGTCGAAAAAGCTTTCGAGAATAACGGAAGTTGGCAGGGTCGGGTTAAACGGATCGAAAACAAAATCCTGGTCCATACGCTCTCCGGTGTAAAATAAGCTTGCCCCGGCAAACCAGTGTTCATCAATCTGGAAGTCCATGAAGAGCGATGACGTAAAATCGGGCAGATTCCAGGCCTCTTCCTGCTCATCGGTGGTATAATTAAAATACTCCGCCTTAATACCCAGCGTAAAATTCCTGTTTACATCGACATTGATCTCCCCGAAAACTGAAAAGGTCTTAATATCGTCATATACAATCCCAAAGGAATTCCCTTGTACAAAGTTCCGGTCATCACCAAGTATAGCCGGATTCGCCAGGAATAAAGCCTGGTCATTCGCTGCCTTGTAATTTCCCCTGACATTGTAACTCATATTATTGGAAAGCTTTCCTTTTAATCCCAAATAACCATCATACTGCCTGTCGGTTGGCATTATCTGAAGTGTAGGTGAAACAAAGGGGTTTGTTGTGGCAAACTGGTGATAGGTGTTCTGAATCAGTCCGCCTTCAATTCCTCCATAGGCGATCAGAACCTCATTCACCAATCTGTAGGTCGCTGTTACCTTAGGATAGATAAAGAATTTGTTCTTACCGTTTTCCGAATCGTTTAAATATACAGCAGAAGCCCCGAGATTGACAGTAAGGTCGTCTTCTTTGATTTGATAACTCGGAGATGCTCCAACAGTAAAATTGCCATATTTCATTTCTACCTGGTCAAAATATTCACTGTCGAAATCACCTTTCAAATAATCGATTCGCACTTCAGTATTCAGCACATCGCTGCGTAATGGAATCTCGAAATTTGTGGTAGCCACAAAATGGTTTTCTCCCGAATCATAATCATCGGCAAATCGTCTGAATCTGAATTTTCCATCATGAATAGGCAGATCTTCAAACTCGATTTCTCCACCGAATTCAAAGGTGAAAAACTTATGTTGCGGATCGATTTCCGGAGTGTTTTCCGAAGTAAACAACGGCTGTGGCAAGCCATACCAGTTAAATACCCGATGCCTGTACCCAGCATCAACCGACCAGTTTATATCGTTACCACTACTTCTGTAGTTGGCCAGTATCCTGCTATCTGAAAACTGATCATCAACCAATACGCCGTCAATCCCGCCCTGTGAAGAATGATGACTTATATAGCCTCCAACACTCTCAGTCCGACTGATGGCATGGTTCAAATATATTTCTCCAAGCAGTGTAGTATAGGAACCGGCTCCGAAAGAGAGGAAATTGTCATATAATGCTGCCTTTTGTTGTTTTTGAACATCGGTTGCCCTCACCTTAGCCGGTGTAAAGGTTGAAGCTACAGGAATTGAAAAAATATTATAGATCACTTCCTTTCGCTGGGTAGTGGTCTCATCGGAAATAGAAGGTGTTTCTTTCACCTTAAACGCATCTGAGATCTTTGGTGTATAGGGCTTAACCACATTCACCACCTCGGTATCGATACTATCCTTAACCTTTTCCTGTGCCCAACTTATCGTACTCAGGGCAATTACCAAGATCAACCATTTGTGTCTGATTTGATCACGCATATCTAATTGTCGTTTTTTGATTCTGAATTAATCGTTGCCATCCGGATTGACGGATGAATTGGTTCTGGCTTGTTCCCTTTTAATTCTTCTTAACTCTGATTCAGCTTCCTCGACAACATCCTCATATTCAGAGAAATTCTGTATTACGCTTTCGAGGATATAGTTCGCCTGGTAAGCATCATCGAGTTCATAGAAATTTTTTGCCATGACTACCAATCCTTTGGCAGCATAGTATTTATAACTGGAATAGTCCTTGGCGAGTCGCTGCACTGCAGTATTGGAAGCCTCATACGACCCATCCTGATTTTTAAAATATGCATTGAAATACAAAGCTTCGGCGGCTAACTCACCGGATGCGATCTTTTCAACCTCGGCATAGGCATCACGAGCGCGTTGCTCATCATTGGTTTCCATTGCCGAGCGTGCTATAATAATATGAGCATCGCTCCTAATGCTTTTGTCTACTTTAGAATTAGACAACACCTTTTCAGCATATTCAACGGCCCTGGCATAATCCTCAGTCCGGTAAAATGCTTTCATCAAATTAGATTGGGCAAACATTTTATTCTGAGGAAAATCAGCTTCATCTTCAAGCCGCTCTAAAATAGGAATTGCCAAATTATAATCTTTTTCCAGCAGATGGATCTCTCCCAAACGGGTCAATGCCGTTTCGGTAAATTCATTGGCCGAACGACCTGCCACATAGCTATAATGCGGTATGGCATTCTGCATAAGATCTGATTTATAATATAACTGACCCAGGTAGAAGTGCGCCTTCAGGGCATGTATACCATTGGGAAACTGATTAAGGTAACTGTTAAACTGCTTAATGGCATTCTTATCATTATTGGCCAAAAACTGTTTCTCTGCCGCTTCGTATGCCGTATTATCAAGATCGGCATCAGTTACATCAACATAATCCAGTGTCCTTACCCAGTTTGCGTACTCTTCAACTCTGCCCAGATCAACATAAATCATCCTGGCCGAAGAGACTGCCTGAACGGCTTCCGGAGTTCCCGGAAATTCAGTCGCTACATATTTAAACTTGACTAATGCCTGTTCGTTCCTGCCGTTATTGTAATGCACCAGGCCCTGGCGTAGATTCGCCTTGGATAGATAAGGACTACCCGGATACTCCCGATTAAGCTGATCATAACGATTCATGGCTTTTTCTTCCTCATTGATCTTAACATAAGAATTACCCAATTCGTAAAGGGCATCATCTCTCAAACCAGAGCGTTCGTATTCTGAAATGAAATCCTCAAGGCCTTTGATCTTATCGGAACCCCGGCTGATATATCCATAGCTGATCGCCT
>JABDPU010000198.1 GCA_013042625.1 Flavobacteriaceae bacterium
AATACAGCATCTCTCAGTCTGAAATTTACCTTGCCTTCTCCCTGGCCTATTTTCTCGAGTTCTTCAATAACCTTGGCAACCGCATCGGCATAGTTCAATCCGTTGAGAAAATCACTGTTTGCAATAATGGTATTTTCTTTATCGGCAAAGGCCTCCTCACTTATGTCTATCCCTTTGAAGATATTAGGAATATCAATGCCAAAATGATTTGCAAAATCATAATCTCTCTGGTCGCCAGAGGGAACAGCCATAACTGCCCCGGTTCCATAACTGGCCAAAACGTAGTCACCGATCCAAATCGGGATAGGTTCTTTAGAAAACGGATGCTCTGCATAGGCTCCGGTAAACACACCTGAAATGGTTTTAACATCAGCCATTCTATCACGCTCACTTCGCCTTGCGGTTGCTGAGATATAAGCTTCAACCTCTTCTTTCTGACTGGCTGTTGTGATTTCCCTGACCAATTCATGTTCGGGAGCCAAAGTCATAAAGCTAACACCAAATAAGGTATCCGGGCGTGTGGTAAACACTTCAATTATTCCGTCATGATCTTTTATTCTGAATCGTACACTTGCACCCACCGAACGTCCTATCCAGTTGCGTTGGCTTTCCTTCAGTGAATCTGGCCAATCGATAGTATCAAGACCGTTCAAAAGCCGTTCAGCATAAGCGGTGATCCGCATGCTCCATTGCGTCATTTTCTTTCTTATGACCGGATGGCCACCTCTTTCAGAAACTCCATTTACCACCTCATCATTAGCCAGCACTGTACCCAGAGCGGGGCACCAGTTAACCTCGGTTTCTGCCAGGTAAGTCAGACGGTATTTTAAAAGGATTTTCTGTTGTTCTTCCGAAGAAAGATCGTTCCATGATTCAGCATTAAATGGCATGATATCATCATCGCATGCTGCATGTACTTGCGCATTTCCATTCGATTCAAATATCGCGATCAATTCAGAGATCGGCCTGGCTTTGTCAGCATTATAGTCATACCAGGACTGAAACAGCTGACTGAAGATCCATTGAGTCCATTTATAGTATTTTGGATCAGAAGTCCGAACTTCCCTGGACCAGTCAAATGAAAAACCAATCTGATCCAGTTGTCTTCTATAGGTGCTTATGTTGTTTTCGGTAGTAATAGCCGGATGCTGACCGGTTTGTATCGCATACTGCTCTGCAGGCAGTCCGAAACTGTCATAACCCTGTGGATGAAGCACATTAAACCCTTTATGGCGCTTATACCTCGCATAGATGTCGGAGGCGATATAGCCAAGAGGATGGCCTACATGCAGTCCGGCACCACTGGGATATGGAAACATATCCAGAACGTAGTACTTGGGTTTCTCGGACTCATTTGAAGCTTTAAAAGTTTCGTTCTTTGCCCAAAACGCCTGCCAGCGTTCTTCTATCTCATTGAAATTATACTTCATTTACACAGTATATCAGGCAGCAAATTTACGCTTTATTGTATAACGAAAAAACCTTTACATTTGAAATCATGAAGCAGCATTCACAGATTGATTTGGTTTGAAAAATAAAGTAGTTAACGCACATTTGGCACTGCTTGGAGCCAATTTGATCTATGGGATGAATTACATCATTGCCAAGGGTGTCATGCCTGATAAAATAGGTCCTTCTGCTTTTATATTTGTCAGGATTGTAGGTGCTTCAATCTTATTCTGGATACTCCGGATTTTTATTAAAGAACGGGTTGCCCGTTCGGATTTCCCCAGGCTAATCTTATGTGGTTTACTTGGGGTTGCAGCGAACCAGTTGCTTTTTTTTCACGGACTGAACCTCACTTCTCCAATTGATGCATCTATTATCATCACCGCCATGCCGGTAATGGTATTAATATTCAGCATGATATTACTTAAAGAGAAGTTGACCTCCGCCAAATTACTGGGTCTCCTGATTGGTGGCGTTGGGGCAGTACTGCTCATTACCTACGGAAAGGCCTCAGGCGGGAACAGTTCAGTTCTCGGAAACACTTTTATTTTCCTCAATGCAACATCCTACGCGCTTTATCTGGTAGTTGTTAAACCCCTTATGGCTAAGTATAAACCTCTAACTGTGATCACCTGGGTTTTCTTCTTTGGCTTTTTCTTTATGTTTCCCTTCGGGATAGGAGATGTCATGCAGACCGATTTTTCGCAGTTTACTACTTCTACTTACCTGGCTGTAATTTATGTTGTGATCTGCACGACCTTTCTGGCGTACCTGCTCAACATTTATGCATTGAACTATGTGTCGCCATCGGTTAATAGCAGCTATGTTTATCTTCAGCCGGTTGTGAGTTTTTTAATGGTTTCGTTATATGGTTACATACTTATGGATGATCAATATTCAGAAGACATTAATACTGTAAAAATACTGAGTTGTATCCTGGTGGTTGCCGGAGTTTATCTTATCAGCAAAACAAAAAAGACGCCGATTAATTAGGCTTTTCTGGCCGCTCTTTCCTGTGGCATCAGGCAATGAAAAACAAAGGCATTAACCGGGGTGCTGACGTGAAGTTTTTTTCCCATTTCCACAATGTATCCGTTAAAGTTTTCCAATTCACTGGGACGGCCTTCCATAATATCCCTTTGCATGGAAGCGGTGGTGTTATACAAAGTTTGATCAACAGCATCGAAACTCTTTTCAATGTCCTTATTGTTCAGGTCAATGTTCATGGCATTGGCAATCGAAACAATTTCGGTTCCTGTCCGATAAATCAGATTTCTCACTTGCTCATCTTCGCGCATGACTCCAAAGGAACTACGTGTAATCGCTCCCATACCACTTATCATAGTGATGAACAAAAACTTTTTCCAGATGTCCAGCTGAATATGTTCAGACAACTTATTATGTATTCCTGCCTGATCTAAAATCGATTTAATTTTTTGAAGCTCTTTATTGGTTTCTCCGGAATACAAGCCGAAAATAATTTCAGGTTTCTCGAAGGCAAAATGATCGATGATCCCCGGGGCCTCAATCCGACTTACGATTCGGCAGAGTCCTGCGATAACATGTTTTGGATCTATGAGCTCGGCGAGTCGATCTGCAATATTTGCCCCATTGAGTAATGGCAATACCATAGTATTTTCATCCAGTACCGGAACTATTGCAGAAGCAGCCTCCTGTAACTGCCAGGATTTGACTGCTATAATGACCATATCGGCTTTAAAAGAACCATCTAATGCTGAGACCGCTTTAGGTTGAACCTGAAAATCACCATTAATACTTTTTACCTTCAATCCATTATTCTTAATGGTCTTCAGATGTTTTCCCCTGGCAACAAAAGTGACATCATGCCCGGCCAGGGCTAATTTACCTCCAAAAAACCCCCCAACACCACCTGTACCGAATACAACAATTTTCATTAGTTCATGTTTATGTATACAGAATAAATTTACTTTTTTATTTTTACATCATCAACCTGAGCTAAATGAGCACGACATACGAAAAACACCAAAAGAGAAGGCTGATTTCATCTTATTTTTCGGTAGTTATAAGCATTGCCCTGGTATTATTCCTTCTGGGTATTCTGGGTATGCTCGTTCTTAATGCCAAAACCATTTCCGATAATTTTAAAGAAAGGGTGGTCATGACCATTTATCTTAATGATTCGGCGAAACCGGTGGAGATCTCACAACTGCAAAAAAGCTTATCGCTTTCCAGCTATATCAAGGAAACAAAATATGTCTCTAAAGATGAAGCTGCCGAATTCATGAAGCAGGAATATGGAGATGATTTCTTAGATGATGTGGGATACAACCCGCTTCAGAATTCTATCGAAGTTAATCTGAAAGCCGATTTCGTAACCGAAGAAAAACTGGATGAGATTGCCAATGCCACTGTTGCAAAATCATTTGTTGATGATGTAAGATATGACAAGGACTTAGTCGCTATAATGAATAGCAATGTCAAACGGATCAGTTTATGGGTATTGGTAATCAGTGCCTTGTTTACAGTAATTGCGGTTCTGCTTATAAACAGTTCGATCAGGCTGGCGGTTTACTCGAAGCGTTTTATAATTAAAACCATGCAGATGGTTGGTGCAACCAAGCGCTTTATAAGGCGACCGTTTTTATATAAGAACGTTAAACTTGGTGTGATTGGATCTATCGTAGCATTGATAGGAATGGCTGTTGTGCTTTATTATGTCGATCAGACCTTCCCTGAACTCGAGCTTTTGAAAAACCCGATTTTGCTAGCTGCCCTTTTCCTGACCATCTTCGGATTAGGCATAATGATCTCATGGGTGAGTACCTTCTTTGCTACTCAGCGCTTCCTGAATCTTAAGACCGAACGATTGTATTAAAAATAATATGAGACGGTCATTGATTATTTCCGCATTTTTTGCCCTCTTAGTATTGGCTTTTTTGTCATGCATCATCAGCAATCCGAGGCCTGAAGATTGCAAGATCGTTGAAGTCAAAATTGGTTACTTAAGTGAAGGAGGGGTTAATGATATTGTCTTTCATTCCAATAACGGAGATAGGTTTTATATCAATCGCGGACTGGAGCAAGGGTTGAATTTGGAAGACCTTAACAATTTGGTTGTGAATAAATCCGTTACTTTGCACCTGGCCAAGGTATTGGGAGGGCGTGTTGTTTCGGAACACATTTCGCAACTGGCCTTGAACGATAGTATAATTTACACTGAATTCAAATAGACTTGGGAGAAAAGAAAAGAAAAGAAGCCGCAAAGCACACCTTCATTTTTGGTAAACGAAATTACAAATGGATGTTTATCGGTTTAGGCTGTATAGCACTTGGCTTTATTTTAATGGCCGGTGGTGGAAGCGATGATCCGAATGTCTTCAATCCGGAGATCTTCAATTTCCGCCGTATTAGACTGGCTCCTACGATTGTTCTCATTGGATTTGCACTTCAGGTATATGCTATTCTAATCGATCCTGAGGGAGGAAAGAAAAAATAATATTCATTCCCTCCGTCTAGTTAGCACTTTTTGATATTTTTGAGCCGTGGATGTACTCGACGCAATTATTTTAGGAATTGTCCAGGGCTTAACCGAATTTCTGCCTGTTTCTTCAAGCGGCCATCTTGAATTGGGAAAAGCTATATTAGGCGATCAATCTCTACCCCAGGAAAGCCTGTTATTCACCGTAGTGCTCCATTTTGCTACGGCGCTAAGTACATTGGTTATTTTCCGGAAAGATGTCGTTCAGATCATCAAAGGCTTGTTCTCTTTTAAATGGAACGAAGAGACTAAGTTTGTAACAAAAATCGCCATCTCTATGTTACCTGCAGGGATTATAGGGTATACATATGAATCAGAGTTAGCAGAACTTTTTGGCGGGAATATTAAACTGGTGGGATTCATGCTAATCCTTACTGCTCTTTTGCTGTACCTGGCAGACAGGGCGAAGGACACGAACAAACCGGTTTCATTTCGAAATGCCCTGATTATCGGTTTTGCCCAGGCTATTGCTATGCTGCCGGGTGTTTCAAGGTCGGGGGCTACAATTTCAACATCTGTTTTACTCGGCAATGATAAAACCAAAGCAGCCCGATTCTCATTCCTGATGGTAGTGCCATTGATATTTGGTAAGATTGCCAAGGACATTATCAGCGGTGAATTAACCTATCAGAGTGATAATTTTTTAGTCATATCATCGGGTTTTATCGCTGCATTCGTTGCCGGCCTCCTGGCCTGTACCTGGATGATCAGGCTGGTAAAAAAATCGAAACTTACCTATTTTTCCATCTACTGTCTTATTGTTGGATTAATCGCTATTTACCTTGCCTCAATCAGTTAAGATGAAAACCCTTGAAGATTTCAGAGCTGGTGAATTAATTCTGATCGACAAACCTTTCGGATGGACCTCCTTCCAGGTGGTGAATAAAATTCGATGGGTGATATGCAAGCATTTCAAAATTAAAAAACTTAAGGTAGGCCATGCAGGAACATTAGATCCCCTGGCTACGGGCCTTCTCATTTTATGCACCGGTAAAATGACCAAAAAAATTGAGTTATACCAGGGTATGCCAAAGGCATATTCCGGTAGTATGAAATTGGGAAGTACAACACCATCCTTTGACCTGGAAACCGATATTGATAAGACCTTTTCAACAGAACATATTAACGAGGAGTTGATACATCAAACGGCTGAATTCTTTAAAGGGGAAATCGATCAGATTCCACCGATATATTCCGCGGTAAAACAAGGCGGGAAACGCTTATATAAGATTGCAAGAGAAGGGAAGGAAATTGAGATCAAGACCCGTCGGGTTCAGATAGATACATTCCGAATAACAAAAATCGAAGCTTTGACCCTCGACTTTGACGTCGTATGCAGCAAAGGTACTTATATACGGTCATTGGTACATGATTTTGGAAAGGCCCTTAACAGTGGAGCACATCTGACCTCGCTGAGACGGGTGGCGATTGGCAACTATCAGGTTAATAATGCAATGGACATTGAAGAATTTATCGGTCAGCTCAAAGAATCATAATATCTATGAATTTAATCCATTTTCGCCTGATTATCGTATATTAATTACGGCATGATCCAACTAAACGATTCAAATAAAGCCTTAATCATTACCATATTGCTCTCAGCAACAGTGGTTCTTATGACATTTAATGTTCATCTTAAAAAGAAAAATGAGCTGATTGCCGAGACCTATTTTGAGATCCTTCCGGATGAAGAGGAGGAACAGGAGGTACTTGCTGATATTCTAAAGAGCCTGGACGAAGTAATCACTACCAATAAGGCCTTTAATGAAACCAAACAATACGATGATTTTGAGGATGAAGAATTTAAGAATACCCTGGAAAAGATTAGAAACCGTGATGCCCGCGAAATAGAACCTGTTAAGGATACGG
>JABDPU010000199.1 GCA_013042625.1 Flavobacteriaceae bacterium
TCCTAAGCCTGGGAGCATCCCAATTGGCTTATTCACAGGTCGATTTTAATCGTACCCCTGATGATGACCTTGGAAATATTGAGGACAAGTTCCAGGAATTCTTCTTTGAGGCCCTAAAACAAAAGGCTATTGAAAATTATGATCGTTCTATCGTGGCTCTTCAGAAGTGTTTGAACCTGGACAAGTCTAAGTCGGTGGTGTATTATGAAATTGGAAAAAATTACGTACAACTCAAAAATTATAGTGCTGCAGAAGATGCCTTGTTAAAGGCTATTGTAATCACTCCGGATAATGAATGGTACCTCGATGAACTCTATGGAGTTTATGTAGAAACCAATGATTTTGATAAAGCTATAGAAACGGTTAAGCAACTCGTAAAGTTTCATCCCGATTATAAGGAGGACCTGGCGAATCTGTATTTCAGGATGGAACGTTTTAAAGCTGCCCTCGAGTTACTCGATGAGCTAGATGCAGAATTGGGAGTATCAAAATCGAGGGAAGAGCTGCGCAATGAGATATACAGTGCAACAGGAGCGGACCAGGAGCGCATCGATTACCTGGAAACCAGAATTAGTAACAATCCCGATAATGAGAATAATTACCTGAACTTGATCTACAGATACAGTCAGAAGGGAGATAAAAGAAAGGCCTTCGAAGTGGCAGAGCGACTGCTAAAGCGTAAGCCCGAATCACAACTGGTTCATTTGGCACTTTATAAATTTTACCTGGATGATAATCGGCCTGAAAAGGCCATAAAATCGATGAAAATCGTGCTTAGAAGCCCTGCAATTAAAGCTGATGCGAAGGCGAAGGTATTAAATGACTTTGTTCGTTTTGTTCAACAGAATCCGGCATATGAATCAGAATTGCTTCAGGTTACAACCGATGTGGTCTCAGATGAGAGCGGTCGTTCAGATGCTGAGTTGGCCGACTATTATCTTAAATCAAATGATAAGGTTAAAGCCTTAGATTATTATAAGCGAGCCCTTGAAAAAGATCCTGAAAATTTCCAATTATTAAAGAATACCCTGCTGCTTCAAATTGACCTTAAAGAATTTAAAGAAGTTGTAAGCAGGAGCAGGGAAGCCCTTGACCTTTACCCTGCGCAGCCTATTTTATATCTTCTTAATGGAGTTGGCCATGTGAACCTCAATGACCCCAAAGCAGCCATTAGCGCGCTGGAAATGGGATTGGATTATATCATTGATGATGTTATTATGGAGGCTGACTTTTACAAACAATTGAGCTTGGCATACAAGTTGGATAATAATATTGAACAATCTCAAGCGTTTGATAAAAAGGCCAGAGAAGTCCTGAATAACAATGATTAGAAATATTTACATAGTATTCTTAGCAGCTGCATTACTCCTTGGTGGGTGTAAATCTGCTAAACGGGTCTCTGCTTCTGGTGAACTCGACAATAAGATCAGTTCAACTCGCCTTATCAAAGCCCATCAGAAGAATGAGGTTGATTTCAAAACACTTCAGTCTAAGGTTAAAGTAGAGTATGTTCAGGGTGAAAAATCCCAATCACATTCGGTAAACCTTAGAATGGAGAAAGACAAGGTGATTTGGCTAAGCGCAACGCTAGGTATTGTACGCGTGAAGATCACCCCCGAAAAAGTGAGCTATTATAATAAACTGGATAACACTTATTTTGATGGGGATTTCACCCTTATAAGTGATTTTCTGGGAACCGACCTGAATTTTAATAACGTCCAGAACATCTTGCTTGGTGAAGCCTTGTTCAACCTCGATTTGCGACCATATGATTCAGATATACATGAGAATTCATACGTTTTGTATCCAAAAGACCAGAACAACCTTTACGAGATTTTCTTCCTGCTGAATCCGTCTCATTACAAAATGGATTCTCAGCAACTAGCCCAACCCCTTGAGGGCAGAATGCTGCAAATAGACTATACCAATTACCAACAGGTAAAAAGGCAAATCCTTCCCGAACAAATAAGGGTAATTGCCTTACAGGAACAGGAAGAAACAATTGTGAATATGGAGTTCAGATCGGTATCTTTGAATAATGAATTGCGTTTCCCGTTTCGAATTCCGTCCGGTTTTGAAGAAATAGAATTTAAATAATGCCGAATTTTAGATTTAGAACGTTTTTGCTGCTTGTTCTCTTAATATCAGGGGCTTATTCTCATGGACAGACAAAGAAACAGCAGGAGCTTGAAGAGAGACGCCAGGAACTTCGCAGGGAGATAAACCAGATCAATAAGCTTTTGTTCAAAGGTAAAAATGAGCAGAAAACTGTCCTTAATACAGTTGAGGACCTGAGCTATAAAATGTCTGTTCGGCAGAACCTCATCAATGTTACCAATCAGCAGGCCAATCTTCTTACTCGTGAGATCAATGAAAATCAAAGAAGAATAACGCAGTTCAGGGATCGGTTAAAACTTCTTAAGGAGGAGTATGCAAAAATGATTGCCAGGTCTTATAAAAGTCGTTCAGACCAGAATAAAGTCATGTTCCTGCTTTCGTCTTCCGATTTTCAACAGGCCTATAAAAGACTTCAGTATATCAGGCAATATGCAAATTACCAGAAGAAACAAAGTGACGAGATCAAATTGCAAACCGAAAAACTCCAGGAGTTAAATGATATTCTCCTGACCCAAAAAGAAGATAAACAGAAGCTGATCGGAGATAACCGCAATGTAAAGGATGAGTTGGAGAGGGAATTTCTTGAGCAGCAAACTCTGGTTGCTCAGATTAAGCGAGACCTAAGTAAATACAACTCACAGATCAGGAAGAAAGAAAGGGAAGCGGCTAAGATTGATAAGGAGATCGAAAAGATCATTCGTGAGGCCATGGCCAAATCGAACCGGGATGCGGGCAATGCTGCAAATTCGAGAACCTTTGCATTAACACCTGAAGACAGGGCCCTTGCGGCAAACTTCACCTCTAACAAAGGCAAACTGCCTTGGCCGGTTGAAGAAGGCGTGGTAAAAATGCGCTATGGCAGACATCCTTCACCTATTGACCGCACGGTTTATATTAACAGCAATGGTGTGAGGATCGCCACAAATAAAGGTGAAAAAGTAAGGGCTGTATTCGAAGGTGAGGTCAATTCTGTGATAGTTCCAAAAAACGGAAACCTCACTGTAATGATCAAACATGGTAACTATTTTACAGTTTATAAAAACCTCTCAAAGATCTATGTTAAAAAAGGCGATAAAGTCAAAACCAAACAGCAGATTGGTGAGGTGCTAACGAGTAAATCGTCGGGGGAGACCATTTTGAGTTTTCTTGTTTTTAAGGAGCTCAAAACCCAGGACCCGTCGCATTGGATTTTCCGGATGTAGCCAGATTAAACCTTAACCACAACATATCCTCTTGCTGTCTTCCTGTAATGGCGGCCATTCCAGAAATAATATCTTTTTCCTTTAACAATAACGATTTTGTGATGTTTGGGCGCAACTTTTACAACTGTTGTATTGGCCGGGCGAACCTGAACACGTGTAGCACATGAGGTCAGGCTTAAAGCGAAAAGAATTCCGAGGGTGAAAATTAAGGTTCTCATAGTATTGGGTTTTACTATAAGACCAGTATGATATTAAAAGGTTTAACGAGTGGAATTAATCGATTTCGAAAATAGCTTTTAACTCTGTCGCATCTGTAGGTTTCATCTTGCCCGCAAGCACCAGGCTCAACTGCTTTCTTCTGAGGGCACCATCAAAACGCTCCCTTTCCAAATCGGTTTCCGGTTTAATAGGAGGGACTTTTACGGGCCTTCCAAGGTCATCAACAGCCACAAAGGTGTATATGGCTTCATTGGCCTTGTAGCGACTTCCTGATTCCCGGTCATCAATCCAAACATCAAGATATACTTCCATGGAGGAAGTAAAAGCACGGGAAACTTTTGCCTCTACAGTAACAACACTGCCCAGCGGAACGGCATGCTTAAAAGCCACGTGATTCACAGAAGCGGTTACAACAATTCGCCTCGAGTGCCTGCGAGCTGCAATACTGGCAGCCCTGTCCATCCGGGCTAGTAATTCACCACCAAAAAGATTATTCAGCGGATTAGTCTCGCTTGGGAGAACGAGATCGGTCATTACGGTTTTAGAATCATCCGGACATTTAGCTTTCAATGATGTCATGGCGTTAAGAAACGATTGGAGTTAATAATAAATCGGAAATGCAAAGCTAGTCAAGATCCTGTATTAACAGCCAGGCATCGCGATTATGTGACTTACGAATGCGATAGAGTTCTTTTTGAGCTTCGGCCCTGGTTTCGAAACTGCCGTATACAACCTGGTGCAATCCGTATTTATTTGTTCCGATGCGGCGTGCGCTGTATCCAAGGTCTTGTAATTCACTCAATTTTTTATCACAGTTGGCTTCTATGCGGAAGGCGCCAGCAACAACATGGTAATTACCTGTTTGCCTGTCAACTTCCAGGGTTATAGCCGGCAACGGATTGTCTATAACAAAAGTGGCCTCCTGAATACGCGATTCCAACTGTTGCTGGGCCTGTTGCTCAGCCATGATATTATGCTCCTCAATCTTATCAAGGTAGTAATTAGAAGCCAGATAACCTCCCATTGTTAATGCAACCACCGCAACTGCCGCATATTTGAGGAAAGAACGGGATTTGCGTCTTTCAGCAGTAAAGGCTATTGGAGCTGATGCTTCAAGGGTCTCAACTTCTTTCTGGTAGGCCTCACGAGTGATTTCCGGAGACTTGAACGAAGCCAGGCCAAATGAGGTCGTTAAATAATTAGGACCTTTCACAGGGCTAAATTTCATATTCCCGTCAGGGGTCAATTCAACTTCCCCTATGTTCTTGAACGAAAGGATTTCACCTTGTGCCAGGAAGGATTTAAGTGATTTGGTTTGCTTTATCACCTTCTGAAGAGCTAATTCATAAGGAAGCTTTTCAACGCTGGCTATATATTGCGCCAAAAGGCCATCATTATCCTTTAACTGCTCATTAAACGAAACCACCTTATGAGGCGGATAAAATGCCTGTGAGGATTCATCGATCTGGGCTGAAACCGCTCGGGTTAAAAATGCACCAAAATCAGGGATGATCACACACTCATAGCGGTATAATAAATCACTTATATAAGCGTCGATTTGCATAAAAACAAAGTTAAAAATTTTTAGTTTCCATTTAAAGATTTCAAAAGGAGTTATCAACAGATTGTTTTTTAAAATATAGAAAATATTCTATATTTGTAATCTATGTCTGAACAAGAATTATTAGCCTATCTCGCGCTTCAAAAAGTTCCTTTGGTTGGTGATGTTTTGGCTAAAAGGTTACTGCTTCAGTTTGGTTCTGCAAGAGCCGTATTTGAGGCAGCAAGCACCGATTGGATTCAGGTTGAGGGTTTTGGGCGACAATTAGTCAGCAATATGAGCGATCCGGTTCTCTTTAGCCAGGCAGAGAGCGAGCTAAAATTTATAAAGGACAATGGAGTTGAATATCATAGCATTCTTTCAGATACTTATCCCGAGAACCTGAGACACTGTCCGGATGGACCGATTTTGTTATTTCAGAAAGGTGATATCAGAATTAGCACTCAACCCATTATTAGTATAGTGGGCACAAGGCAAATCACCGCAAGAGGCAAGGATTTTCTTGAGATGTTGATAAGAAGCCTGGCCATGTATAATCCAGTAATCGTATCAGGATTTGCATATGGTGCTGACATTGCTGCTCAAAAAGCGGCTTTGAAGAATAATCTGCAAACTATAGGCTGTTTGGCCCATGGTTTTGAACAAATCTATCCCAAGTCTCACCTCAAGTATGTTGAACCCATTATGAATCATGGAGGATTCTTATCAGATTTTTGGAGTACAGATACCTTCGAACGAAATAATTTCCTGAAGCGGAACAGGATCATTGCCGGATTAAGCGAAGCCACCATTGTTATTGAATCGGCCGCCAAAGGAGGGAGCCTGGTAACAGCCGATATTGCGAATTCATATAACAGGGAGGTTTTCGCTGTTCCCGGCCGGACCACAGATCTGTTCAGTGAGGGATGCAATAACCTTATTAAACGACAGCAAGCCCATTTAATATCATCGCCTGAGGACATACCACTTATGCTCAATTGGCGTGAAATTGACTCGAATTCAGAAATTAAAGAATTGCCATTCCCTGATCTTGATGAAATCGAAGAAAAAATATACAGCTATCTGGGCATTCATGGCAGATCATTTATCGATCATATATCAATCGGTTGTGAATTGCCGTCGTATATCGTTGCCTCCAAACTATTGGGATTAGAACTGAAAAATTTAGTAAAACCTTCGGTTGGGAAATTCTTTGAACGGGTTTAATAACCCAATTTGGTTCGAACCCTGGATAAGACTTCATCGGCAACCCTGGAGGCTTTTTGAGCGCCCACAGCAAGAATTTTATCTATTTCATCAAGGTTGCTCATATAATCATCATATTTCTGACGCTCTTTCGAAAATAGCTCAAGGATCAATTCAAACAACTCCTGCTTGGCATGACCATATCCATAACCGCCTTGTTCGTATTTTTGTTTCATCCTACTTACCGCCTCTTCTGAAGCCAATAATTGATAAAGGGCAAACAAATTACAGTTCTTCCAGTCTTTAGGATCTTCAAGTGGCGTACTGTCGGTTTTTATGCCCATGATCTGCTTCCGCAGTTTTTTCTCAGGCAGGAAGATGTTAATGATGTTATCCTTGCTCTTACTCATCTTTTCTCCATCGGTCCCCGGGACATACATGCTGTCTTTTTTCAAATCGGCTTCCGGGACCACAAAGGTTTCACCAACCTGGGCATGAATCCTGTTAGCCACATTTCTGGTCATTTCAATATGTTGAAGCTGATCTTTTCCTACCGGAATGATCTCTGCATCGTACAACAGAATGTCTGCCGCCATGAGCATTGGATAAGAAAAAAGGCCGGCATTGACATCCTCAAGGCGATCGGACTTATCTTTAAAACTATGAGCCAGCGTTAGCCTTTGGTAGGGAAAATAACAACTCAGGTACCAGGCTAATTCAGTAACCTGTGGCACATCGCTCTGACGATAAAATACCGTGTCGTCTGGATTCAATCCGCAGGCCAGCCAGGTCGCCGCCGTTGAATAGGTATTTTGTCGCAGGGTTTCAGCATCTTTAATCTGTGTAAGAGAATGCAAATCGGCGATAAACAGGAAGGAATCGTTCCCAGGGCTGTTACTCATTTCAATTGCGGGTAAGATGGCACCCAGTAGATTTCCTAAATGTGGCGTGCCTGTACTTTGAACTCCCGTCAATATTCTTGCCATACCTCGATCGATTTATAATTGCGGCAAAGGTAATTGATTTGACAGAATAGCTCAATGTTTGACGCTTATTTAAGTCGAAAAAAAATATGTAGTTTTGAGCCTCATGCGATATCTCAAATATCCATTTTGGCTCTTTTACAGAATTTGGTTCTACATCCTTGTGGCTTTGCCAATCATTGTATTGCTTCCCATTTTACTGATTTCGATTTCCAGGGAAAAATGGTATCCATTTTTTATGAGGTTAGCGAGGTTTTGGTCCAGGTTTATTCTCCACGGGATGGGGTTTCGGTTGAAGATTGAAAAGCAGCAGGAACTTGTCAAAGGCAAGAGCTATATGTTAATTGCCAACCACACCTCAATGATCGATATTATGCTGATGCTGGTTACCGTAACTAATCACCCTTTTGTATTTGTTGGCAAGAAGGAACTGGCTAAAATTCCCCTTTTCGGATTTTTCTATCGGAAAACATGTATTCTTGTAGACCGCAGTGATGCCAAAAGCCGACAGGCTGTATTTAAAAGTGCCCAGCGTCGTTTAAATTCTGGATTGAGTATCTGCATTTTCCCAGAAGGGCTGGTACCTGAAGAAAATATAATACTTGACAAGTTTAAGGATGGTGCGTTTCGCCTGGCTATTAACCATCAGATACCTCTTGTGCCAGTAACTTTCCACGATAATAAAAAACGCTTTTCATATATCTTTTTTAGTGGTGGCCCTGGATTATTAAGAGTGACCATTCATCCGTTTATAGAAACGGAAGGCCTGACAACAGAGAGTACGGCAAGGGTTCGTGACGAAGCCCGAAATATAATTCTCAAGACTCTTGAAAATGATCAAAAGAAAAAAGCTGTCCAGGGCAAATAGAACAGCTTTTTCTTCATCATTGCTCTCCTTTTGAAGTTTGCTGAGGAGATCAACAACCAATCTAACCAACTAAAAAACCTAAAACTTAAACCTCAATCCAGAGTATACACCCAAGGTATACGGATTAAATTCACCCGAAGTGTCCTTGAATGTATTCAATTGGTATTTGAATACAGGCTCGAGATTTAAATCAATGCTTTCTGACAATTTTACATTCATTCCAACACCTAAATTGGCACTGAAACTTGTAGAATTGATATTTGATGCCTCTCCCAGTTCGGTTTGATTTCCCTGAAGGGAGGAGTATATCTTATTTTCACTAAGGATAAGGGTACTCATCCCGCCGATTAAGCTTAATCCCACTTTGTTGTCACTGAGTTTATATTCCAGTTCGAGCGGAATTTCTATGAATCCTATTTCCTGGTCAATAGATGATTGAATATTAGCAGCCACAACTCCCGGAACCTGGGCAACATTCAGACCATTTGAACTGATAAAGGACAGGTCACTGCTTTCAGCGTTTAGATTCACATTTTTCAAAGGCTTCTCATCAACGCTTGGTTGAATGTTATTATAAACGATCACATCATTGGTGCGATAACTTACATTCATTTGGTTGATTCCTGCTCTCAAAGTCAGCTTCTCATTAAAATCATAACTGGCAACAATACCATAGTTCATATTGACCTCTCCGGTTTTTGAATTTCCAGCAAAGGCATCATCAATTGCCGAACCAGAACCAATGGAATTGAAATAGACAGGAGCGACTTGAGGCGTCACTCCCCATCTATTTCTAAATTCTTCTTTTTCATCCGAGTCACCATCCTCTTGCGAGGCAATGGCTTCCTCAATATTATCATTGGTTTCTTCAGCTTTAGTTTCCTCAACATCTGTTGCTGCTTCTGTTAAGGCCTTTTCTGTATCGGTCAAATCCTTTTTAACCGTGTCTTGATCAGATTTGGGATTTTCTCCTTTAACCGTAGCATCAATTTCGCTTTGGGCTACAGCATTCCCGGTTCCCGTAAGGTCCTTTTTAACAGGATCTTTATCGGTATCGTTTACAATCTTTGGGTCTTTGGAATTTTCATTTATTCTAAACCCATCTTCCTTGCTATCTTCATCTATTTTATCAGCTAGTTTTGTATCTGAATCCAAAGGGATTTCATTTAAATCAGCCTTATCCTGCTTGTTTTTTCCAATGGGACTTTGATTGCCTACAACAGCCCTTTCTCCTGTAGTATTCCCGGTAGTATTTTCAACAACATTATTTTGAACGGCAGACTTGTTTTGAGTTGAAATCTGTTCCCGGAGATCTTCCTTTATTTCAGGATTAGTCTCTGAATCTGCTATTGTCCCTTCGGTTTCATCATCGGAAGAGGCGTTCCCGTCAGGTTCATTTGATTCGTTGATATTCAGGATATCATTTGATTCCTGGCTGTCAGGGCTTGTATTATCCTCAGTATCGACCACTTCCTGTTCCGGAGTTGTGGTACTACCTGTATTGAATAAAGCGTTGCCCACAGAGATCAATAGGATGATACCGGCCGCGATGCCGACAATTTTCATCCAAAGCGGTATGGCTTTTCGATCTCCGCCGCCCTGATTTAATTCCTGGGAAATATTATCCCATACCGAAGCACTTGGGGTTGCTTCGAATTCGCCAAGCTTTTCTTTAAACAGCTTGTCTATAGGTTGTTTTTCACTCATCACAATGATTGCAAGTTAACTTGCGATTTATAGGTTTCAATTTTGTCTTTCAATATCATTCTGGCTCTTGCCAGGTTTGACTTTGTTGTTCCTGTGGAAATGTCCAGCATACTGGCGATTTCTTTATGAGAATAACCGTCTAAAACATAAAGGTTAAACACCAATCTGTATCTATCCGGTAATTCCTGAACACAGTTCAACAAAAAATCAATGTTCAAATCAAATCCGTCATCTTCAATCGTTACATCTTCTATCTTTGCCTCATCTACAATATTCAACATGCCTTGTTTTCTATATTGCTGAAGGGCTGTATTGATAGTAACTCTCTTGATCCATCCTTCGAAGGACCCTCTGTTATCATATTGCTCGATCTTTTTAAAAATGGTCAGAAAGGAATCCTGCAAAACATCTTCTGCCTCGGCACGATTCCTTGAATACTTAAGACAAAGCGCAAATAATCTCCGAGAGAATAATTTATAAAGTTCGCTTTGAGCTTTAGTTTCATTTTTCTTGCATTTTTCTATGAGTATTTCTAAACTCAAGTGATCTTGCAGTTAGTTATTAAATCTTTTACTCAATTGGTATTTCATAAACCAGGTACTCATCCTGGCCAAATTCATTTAAACCCTGCCAAAATTTAAAAATATATGTACCGGTATTATTCAGCACATGAAAAGTAAAGGAACCTTGAATTTCTTCATAAGGCAGATCTTCACAAATTACATCGCCACCAGGGTTTATCCGCCGGCTTATAACAGCAACGGTTCGTTCTGTTCCCTCTGTTAAATAATACAGATCACTAAAGGTATGGCAATTAGTTGGCAGGTAATACGTGTAGTTTACAACATAACTGTCGTTATAATTAACAGTTTGAGGCATGTCTATTACCGTCCTTATCGGTAAAATCTCAAGGGTATATTCTTGGGGTGTAACGTCATCTGTTGTACATCCCACCGTTGCAAGCACAACGAGTATCAGGAATAACTTTTTCATTATAATCGATGATTTTAGTCGCTTTCTTATTATGGTAGGATGCTTAAGATACGAAAAGGTTGCGTCTAAAAACCAAAAAAATCCCGGGTTTCCGGGATTTTCGCTATGCTTCTGGTTACTCTATTTCTTTGATTTTTTGTTCGAGTTCATCCATCAATTCGGGGTTATC
>JABDPU010000204.1 GCA_013042625.1 Flavobacteriaceae bacterium
GAATTGATACCAACACGGTTCAATACCTCTACTGATTCTTCCAGTCCGCGTGCAATTTCTCGCCTTTGGTCGGCTATACCCTGCCCCTGAAGGCGCTTGCTTTCGGCTTCAGCCTTAGCCTTCTCCACAATAAGAATTCGAGCGGCATCTCCCTCATACTGAGCTGCAATTTTTTCTCGTTCAGAAGCATTGATTCGGTTCATCGCCGATTTAACCTGTGCGTCCGGATCGATATCGGTGACCAGGGTTTTAATAATGTCGTACCCATAGTCTAGCATGGCGTCATTTAATTCGGCTTTAACAGCGATGGCAATGTCATCCTTCTTAACGAATACATCATCCAGTTTCATTTTAGGAACTTCAGCCCTCACCACATCAAACACATAACTTGTGATTTGATCATGGGGATAGTCAAGCTTGTAAAAGGCATCATATACCTTGCTCGTGATTACTTTGAACTGTACAGAAACCTTTAGGCGAACAAACACATCATCCAGTGTTTTGGTTTCTACCAGAACATCCAGCTGGGTGATTTTAAGACTTAATTTCCCAGCTAGCCGGTCAACTAAGGGAATTTTAAGATGCAAACCCGACTGACGGATACTGTGAAATTTTCCAAACCGTTCTATTATGGCAGCGGTTTGTTGTTTAACGATGAAAAACGCTGTGATCAAGATGATAAGCCCAATGAAAATGATGGGAATGAAGTATATACTCATGTGTTAAAAATAAATGGTTAGAAAAATAATCATTGCTAAATTAAGTTATATTTGCTGTAACCAGACCAAATTATCATGCAAATACGCTCCTGTCCTATATTAGTATTGTTTCTACTGCTTTTTGTTACAAAATCAATAGCCCAACCCGAAAATTATGAGATTAAAAACGCCTTTATGATAGGCGGCGGGATGACATATTTCGATATGATTACCGATAACTTCGAAACCCAGAAAAACACGGGCTTTATCGTTTCTGCAGGCATTGGCGCACCACTGCCACATAAATGGTATGATATCAGTTATAATTTTCAAATCCTGAAAAATAAATTTGATATCGACGGACGGGTTTCAGATGATGTCGCCGGCAACGAATGGATCGAATACGAAATGTTTGGCGTACAAGCCGGACTGGTGTTTCATATTAACCTTATAGGCTCATACCTTACCCTGGATGTTGGTCCGCAATTGGCATATAACAGCGATCTCGAAGTAAGAGACAGCGAGATGGAAAACTATTTCCTCAACAACTATGAAACGCTTCAGGCCAAGGACATTTTAGACGTGAATAACTTCAATGTTAATGGAATGGCAGGTGTCTCGGCAGGATTTGGCCCTTTAAAACTAAGGGCACAGTATATTTATGGCTTGCTGAACACCTTCGACAAATTAAATGACCTGGAGGCGGGCGACGACTTCAAGGGAAATCCCAATTATATAACCTTTACAGCGTTTCTGTTGTTTTAAACTCTCCTAGCAGTAGGATGCTGCGAAAGCCTTAATACGAGTCAGCGATTCATCTTTCCCAATCATAAACATAATATCAAATACATCCGGCCCCTGAAGGGCGCCAACCAGCGCCATTCGCAAGGGCATCATTACACGACCAAATCCTATTTCCTTTTGGCCGATCCAGTTTTTGACCTTTGTTCTTATGTTATCCGAATTATCAAAGGACAGCTCCTTAACAATTTCAGACAGTTCTTTAAAAATAGACCCGGTGTCATCCTTGACCGCTTTTCTAATTCCCTTCTCATCAAATTGTCCTGGCGCTTGGAAAAAGAAATGACTTAAATTCCATAAGTCGGAAACGAAGGTCGCCCTCTCCTGTACCAATGCAATTACAAGTTGAATATAACCCAGATCAACTGCTTCGAGTTCCGGCCTTATCGCCCAAAACTTTTGGGTTAATTGCTCTACATCCTGCTCCTGCATATAGTGGTGATTGAACCAGTTTGTTTTATCTGGATCGAACCTGGCCCCGCCTTTTTGTACGCGCTCCAGATCGAATGACTTAACCAGATCTTCAAGCGTAAAGAACTCTTCTTCAGACCCCGGATTCCAGCCAAGCAAAGCCAAAAAATTAATCATCGTTTCAGGGAAATATCCACTCTCTCTATATCCTCTTGAAATCTCACCGTCTTTAGGGTCTTTCCACTCTAAAGGAAAAACAGGGAACCCCATCTTGTCTCCATCGCGCTTACTGAGTTTGCCCTTGCCGGTGGGTTTCAATATCAGGGGTAAATGAGCAAATACAGGAGCCTTCCAATCGAATGCCTCATAAAGCAAATTGTGCAGAGCTAAGGACGGCAGCCATTCTTCTCCACGTATAACATGTGATATTTCCATCAGGTGGTCATCAACAATATTCGCGAGATGATAGGTTGGCATACCGTCACTTTTAAAAAGCACCTTGTCATCCAACACATTGGTATCGATAGAGATCTCACCCCGAATGACATCAGAAAAGGTCAGCGTTCTATCTGCAGGAGAAAGAAAACGAATAACATAGTCCAGACCAGAATCTAACCTGGTTTGAATG
The DNA here is from genome assembly GCA_013042625.1 of Flavobacteriaceae bacterium. Lineage (GTDB taxonomy): Bacteria > Bacteroidota > Bacteroidia > Flavobacteriales > Flavobacteriaceae > SHLJ01. Next base: position 2,539 of record JABDPU010000204.1, read on the forward strand.
TCTTCATCAGACAGGTTCAATGAATTATTCAGAGAAGTCCTGTTGTGCCAGTTGTAGATAAAAGTTTCTCCCCTGGCTTCGTATGACGACCGCAGCGATTGTAATTCCTCCTGGCTGTCGAAAGCGTAATAAGCCTTCCCTTCATCCACCAGTTGTTGGGCGTATTTAGCATAAATTGATTGTCGCTCACTCTGCCTGTAAGGGCCATATCCACCATCTTTTCCCGGACCCTCATCAAAGGGAATCCCACACCAGTTAAGCGCCTCTATTATGTAGTCTTCAGCACCCTCAACGTAGCGGCTCTGATCTGTATCTTCGATTCGCAGAACAAATGATCCCTGGTGCTGCTTTGCAAACAGGTAATTAAACAAAGCTGTTCTCACCCCACCAATATGAAGAGGCCCTGTTGGACTTGGCGCAAAACGCACGCGAACTGATGCCATAAAATTGTTTTTAGCAAAGATAAAAGTATATTCAGTAACTCATAAAGCTTATGCCGAAATCATGGCCTTCGGAATTCTCTTGTTCATCACTTGAAACCATTGAGGCGGGATAACCAAACGGCATCTGGGGACTATCTTCGTGGCAAGGTATTTTAAATCTCTCATTGTAAAAGCTTTACAGCTTGTCGAAAACTTTGGGAATTCCTCGACTTTAACAGTATCTTACCAAATTTGGTGATTTGACCAACAAAATAAAATTGTAGTTTTAGTGGTTACAATAATAAATCCTCAGATTGAGTAATTTCGAAACCATACAGAAGAAACTTGAGGCGTTTATAAAGCGCTTCTACAGTAATGAGCTAATTAAGGGCTTCATACTGTTTGTGGCCATCGGCCTCATTTATTTCATCATCACCCTCCTTATCGAATATTTGATGTGGCTCAGCCCCGGAGGAAGAACCGTATTGTTCTGGTTGTTCATTGCGGTTGAGGCGGGCCTTTTTATAAAATTTATTGCTATACCCCTCGCCCAACTTCTCAGCCTTAAGAAAGGGATAGATGAAGAAGCGGCGTCGCGTATAATAGGAAATCACTTTCCCGAAGTCAGCGACAAACTACTGAACGTACTTCAGTTAAAATCAAACAGCGACCAGACCGACTTGCTTTTAGCCAGCATTGAACAGAAATCAGCTGAAATTAAACCGGTTCCGTTCAAAATGGCGATCGACTTTCGCAAGAATGTAAAATATCTGAAATATGCGGCGATTCCTATCGTCATTTTGTTGGCCTCATATATCTCCGGAAAGTTTGACTGGTTTAGCGACAGCTATGAGCGTGTTGTAAATTATCAGACCGCCTATGAGCCACCAGCCCCGTTTCAGTTTTTTGTTCTGAATGACGGGCTGCAAGCCATTGAAAATAAAGACTTTACTCTTACCGTGTCTACCGAAGGAGAAATAATCCCTGAAGGAGTACAGATAGAATACAACAATGAAATTTACTATCTGAAACAACTGGAGCCCGGACAATTTGAATATGTGTTCAGACAACCAAGGGCAGGCCTGGAATTCGTCTTAAAAGCTAACGACGTGGTTTCAAGGCCGTATTCCCTTGATGTTTTACAGGTGCCAACACTGTTGAGCTTCGACATGACCCTTGATTACCCGGCTCATACCCGGAAACGAGACGAGGTCTTAAAAAGCAATGGTAATGCCGTGGTTCCTCAGGGGACTCGTATCAAGTGGAGCCTAAGAACGAGAGCGACCGATTCGGTACACATGACCTCCAGCGGTAACATTGAACCGTTTACCTACGAGAATGAACAGTTCATTCTTGGGAAACGCCTGCTTCGATCGATGGATTATGACATCATGACAAGCAACAAAGACTTAAAGAATTATGAAAGCCTCGCATTTTCCATTGAGGTCGTTCGCGATGAGTATCCCGAGCTTAACATTCAGATGCAGCAGGATTCGACCGATATGGAAACCCTTTATTTTTATGGCCAGGCAAGCGATGACTACGGCATCAGGTCATTAAAACTGGTGTATTATCCTGCCGATGATGAAAAAGTAAAATCTGAACTTCCTGTAGAAATTTCAAAAGGCACGTTTGATGAGTTCGTAAAGACCTTTCCCGACCAGCTTAAGCTTGAGGAAGGCAAGCCGTATCAGCTTTATTTTGAGTTAACTGATAATGATGCGGTGAATGGTTATAAGAATACCAAGAGTAATACATATGCTTTCAGGAAACTCACCCAGGAAGAACTTGAGGAAAAGCAACTGGAAGAACAAAGTGAGACCATAGACAACCTGAACAATGCCCTGGAACGTTTTGAAGACCAGGAAAAGAAGCTGGAGGAACTGTCTAAAACTCAGAAGGAAAAATCGGAACTGAACTTCAATGACAAGAAAAAACTTGAGAACTTCCTTAAGCGCCAGAAAGAGCAGGAGGAGCTCATGAAGAACTTCAATGAGAAGCTTAAACAAAATCTTGATGACTTCCAGAATGAGAACCAAGAGGATAGCTTCAAAGAGAACCTGAAAGAACGCTTGGAGGAAAACCAAAAGCAGCTTGAGGAAGATGAAAAGTTGATGGAAGAACTGGAGAAGATCGCAGACAAAATAAACAAGGAAGAATTAAGCGAGAAACTCGAGGAACTGGCTAAGCAAAACAAGAACCAGAAGAGAAGCCTGGAGCAATTACTGGAACTAACCAAGCGGTATTATGTGTCTCAAAAAACGGAAAAACTAAGAGATGAACTGGAGAAATTAGCCGAAAAGCAGGATAAATTATCTGAGGAAGAGAGTGAGAAAAACAATAAGGAAGAACAGGATAAACTGAACGAAGAGTTTGAAGATTTCCAAAAGGAAATGGAGGAACTGAGAAAAGATAATGAGGAACTTAAGGAACCGATGGAGGTTCCAAATGATAAAAAGGCGGAAGACGACATAAAGAAAGAACAACAAGAGGCCAGCGAGAACCTTGAAAAGATGGAGCAGTCACCAAGCCAGGAGCAGCAGCAGAACAAAAAGAATGATGCCAAGAAAAATCAGAAAAAGGCCGCTCAACAGATGAAACAAATGGCTCAAAAGATGGCTCAGCAAATGAGCGGGGCCTCAGGAGACCAGCTTTCGGAAGATGTTGAAATGCTTCGGCAGATCCTCGATAATCTGGTGCTATTCTCATTCGACCAGGAAGACCTGATGAATAAATTCAAAAGCATTCAGATCAACCATAATGAATACCCCAGGAACCTAAGAAAACAAAACAGCCTGAGAGAGCATTTTGAACATATAGACGACAGCTTGTTTGCTTTGTCTTTGCGGCAACCAATGATCTCTGAAAAGATCAACAAGGAAATCACGGAAGTCTATTTTAATATAGACAAATCACTGGGCCAGTTCGCAGAAAACCGGATATATCAGGGAATTGCTGCCCAGCAGTATGCAGTAACATCGGCGAATACCTTAGCGAGCTTTTTAAGTGATGTACTGGACAATATGGAAATGCAAATGAGCTTATCACCCGGACAAGGCGGCGGCGATATGCAGTTACCCGATATCATAATCGGCCAGCAACAATTGAACGAAATGATGCAGGAGGGCATGAAGAAAAAGGGAGAACAGGAAGGAGATAAAGAAGGCGAGAAAAAAGAGGGCGAAGAAGGCGAGCCAAAAGAAGGTGAAGGCAAGGAACAGAAAGAGGGCCAGAATCAGGGCGAAGGTGAATACAACAATGAACAGATGAATGGAGAACTGTTTGAAATTTATAAACGCCAACAGGAATTACGTAACGCATTAGAGGATAAAATAGGCAAGGAAGGAGAAAATGGCCAGGGACAAAACCTTCTCAAGAAAATGGAAGAGGTGGAATTGGACCTGTTGAACAAAGGATTCACAAATAAAACCCTTCAGAAAATGATGGATCTTCAGCACCAGCTCCTAAAACTGGAAAACGCAACTTTCCTGCAAGGAGAGGATCAGAAGCGAGAATCGAAGACCAATGATAAGTCATTCACCAATACAGCTTCAGACCGCACGCCCAACGCAAGAAAGTATTTTAATACCACCGAGATACTAAACCGACAAGCCTTGCCACTTCAGCAGACTTACAAGAGAAAAGTGCAGGAATATTTCAAGAAAAAAAATGATAGGTTTTAACTCTGAAACAGAATTTGAGTTAGAAGAACAGGAGGAGACCAAAGCCTGGCTGAATCATGTTGCGCGACTGGAAGGATTTGATATTAGTGAAGTAAATTATATTTTTTGCAACGACGAATACCTCCTCAATCTCAATAAATCATATTTAAATCATGACACCTACACGGACGTCATTGGCTTCGACTATTCTATAGGAAAAAACCTACAAGGGGACATCTATATCTCAATAGACAGGGTTCGTGAGAATGCTCAAAAGTTTGATGTTAAATTTAAGCACGAACTTCACAGGGTAATGGTTCACGGCCTTCTCCATTTCTGTGGGTGGTCAGACAAGTCTGATTCAGAGCGGGCTGGAATGCGGGAGCGGGAAGACTTTCATTTAAGCTCTGCCCTTCTCAATTAGTAGATTAGCCGTATATTTGCAGGCGCAAATGCAGATGGAACAAATTGTTCCACGTGAAACAACCGATGAGCTTATTTCAGGACACATACGATGTAATAGTAGTTGGCGGAGGCCATGCTGGCAGTGAAGCCGCTGCCGCCGCGGCTAATATGGGCTCTAAAACCCTGCTGGTCACCATGAACCTGCAGAACATTGCCCAGATGTCATGCAACCCCGCGATGGGTGGAATAGCAAAAGGCCAGATTGTTCGTGAAATAGACGCCTTAGGAGGTTATAGTGGTATAGTAAGCGACACATCTGCTATCCAGTTTAAGATGCTCAATAAATCGAAGGGTCCCGCTATGTGGAGCCCAAGAGTTCAGAGCGACAGAATGCGATTCGCTGAAGATTGGAGAAATATGCTGGAGCAGACCGAGAATCTTGACTTTTACCAGGAAATGGTAAACGGACTCCTTCTGGATGGCAATAAAGTTACCGGAGTTACGACTTCACTTGGACTGAAGATTAAAGCCAGAACGGTTATATTGACCAACGGAACATTCCTGAACGGACTGATTCATATTGGCGAAAAGAATTTTGGAGGAGGCAGGGCCGGCGAACGCGCAGCAACAGGAATTACCGAACAGTTGGTTGAGCTGGGCTTTGACTCTGGACGCATGAAAACCGGCACTCCACCAAGGGTAGATGGAAGATCACTGGACTATTCTAAAATGACTGAACAACCCGGCGATGAAAGCCCGGAAAAGTTCTCCTATTCAGACAGAACTAAACCTTTAACGTCACAGCGATCATGCCATATGACATACACCAGTCCTGAAGTGCATGAATTGTTGAGAGAAGGCTTTGACCGGTCCCCCATGTTCAACGGCCGAATTCAAAGCATCGGACCAAGATATTGTCCTTCGATTGAAGATAAGATCCATCGCTTTGCTGATAAGGAGCGTCACCAGATATTTGTTGAACCGGAGGGCTGGAATACCGTCGAGGTATATGTAAATGGGTTTTCGACCTCTTTACCAGAGGATGTTCAGTACAAGGCCTTACGCTCGGTGGCAGGATTTGAAAACGTAAAATTCTTTAGAGCGGGTTATGCTATTGAATACGATTACTTCCCTCCTACTCAACTGAAACATACGCTTGAAACCAAATTGGTTGAAGGCTTGTATTTTGCCGGGCAGATAAACGGAACCACCGGCTATGAAGAAGCAGCATCTCAGGGTTTAATGGCAGGAATAAATGCCAGCCTTAGGGTCAATGAAAAAGACTCCTTTACCTTAAAACGAAATGAGGCATATATTGGAGTTCTTGTTGATGATCTGATCACCAAAGGAACAGAAGAACCTTATCGGATGTTCACATCAAGAGCAGAGTACAGGACATTGCTGAGACAGGACAATGCCGATCTAAGGCTTACACCAAAGTCCTACGAAATTGGTTTGGCAAGAGAAGACCGAATGAAGAGAATGGAAGAGAAATTCAGTAAAACTGAAAATTTCGTCAATTTTTTTAAAAAAACCAGCGTAAAACCCGAGGATATCAATCCGATTTTGGAAAGTAATTCATCTGCTTCGGTAAGGCAGTCAGATAAAATGTATAAGGTTTTTTCAAGGCCAAGGATTTCTATGGATGATATGCGTAAACTCGAAGCGGTTGAATCGTATATTCAACAGTCCGATTTAGATGATGAAATTATAGAGCAGACAGAAATACAGGTAAAGTATTCGGGATATATTGAAAAGGAAAAGAATAATGCCGACCGGCTTAATCGGCTGGAGGGAATAAAAATTCCACATAATTTCGATTATTCAAAGATCAAATCGATGAGTTTTGAAGCCCGGGAGAAGTTAGCAGAAATTCAACCGACAAGCGTTTCACAAGCGTCAAGAATCAGTGGCGTTTCTCCGAACGATATTTCGGTTTTGCTGGTTTATATGGGCCGATAATTAAAGTGTTCCACGTGAAACAATCTTAAATCAATGCAGGAACAAACCCCCTTTCTTAAGCTAAAGGATCATGCAGTTTCGGGAGAAAACTTTGAGCTCCATCTCAATGAGGAATACCACTGGCTGGAAACCAGGCCTCGTCCGGAACAATCTGAGATGGACCGATATTATGAAAGCGAGGACTATATATCACACACAGACGCCAGGAGAAACTGGTTTGAAAAATTATACCATAGGGTCAAGGCTATCAACCTGAACCGCAAGATTAAGCTTATAGAAAGTCAAGATTCAGATTCGAAACGATTGCTAGATATTGGATGCGGCACCGGAGACTTTCTTCATTTAGCAAAAACAAATGGCTGGGCCGTGAGCGGAATAGAGCCCAATGAACAGGCCCGTTCTATTGCATCATCAAAAAATGGACCGGTGATATTTGATCCGGCCGAATGGAAAAACAGGGAGGAAGACCTGTATGACGTAATTACCCTATGGCATGTTCTGGAGCACTTGCCAGATCCTTCCAAGGCCATTCAGGATTATTTTAAAATTCTTTCGGAAGAGGGATCGCTTATTATTGCCGTTCCAAATTTCAGAAGCTTTGACGCTTCATACTATAAATCAAATTGGGCAGGCTATGATGTGCCCAGACACCTTTGGCATTTTTCGAGAGACTCGATTGAAATTCTGGCAGAACAAAATAACTTCAAACTCAAATCGGTTCATCCGATGAAATTTGACGCTTATTATGTTTCATTGCTCTCGGAGAAATACAAGTCGGGCTGGATGAATATTTTTAATGCTTTCTTCGTGGCGTCCAGATCAAACCTCAAGGCCTCTCGCAGCGGAGAATACTCTTCATTGATTTATGTCCTCAGGAAGGTTTAAATCGATTTAAATGCGCTCTAAGCGACCTCAGCGCCTCAGCATGATAATTATGTTTTCTTATTAAAGAAAAGGTCACTGCGCCTCTCTAGAGGCTCTATTTTTCATAAAAATTAACTATGTTTCCGGTTAGAATTCATAGATATTATTTATAACGATCAAATCCAGACCAATTTGTTTGTTATCAATCAGACTTTCCTATTTTTGCCGAAACAAAAAACGGTTTAAAATGAAATTAGTGTTTTCTCTCCTTTTTGCATTTCTGTTGATATCAAGTTGTCAGGAGCAACAGAAAATAGCATATGTAGATAATGGAAAGGTTATTAATGAATACCAGGAAAAATTAGATATAGAAGAGAAGTATAAAGTCAGGGATGAGGTATTCTCTAAAAGAGCCGACAGCATTGGGCAGGCTTTTCAACTTGAAGCCCAGGACATGCAAATTAAAGCCCGAAGAATGTCACAGCAAAAGGCCCAGGAGGTATACGATGAACTAGGTCAGAAACAGCAGCTGCTTCAACAGCAACTACAGTTTGAGCAACAACAACTTCAGCAGGCTTTTAATTCGGAGATCGATTCAGCGATTATCAAGGTTAAGGATTTTGTTAAAGCTTATGGCGAGCGTAATGGGTATAAATTAATTCTGGGCACTACAGATGCCGCAAGCACTGTGATGTTTGGAACTGCGGAAGACGACTTAACACAAATCGTTCTTGACTCCCTTAATGCCGGCTACAAGAAAGATTAATTCAGCGCCCTCTCGGCAAGATTAAACGCAAAAACGCAAAGCACAAGGTAAAATACTAACCTCAAAACTTCCTTTTCCAACCGGTTCACCATCAGCCTGAATTACGGCTGAAGCCATTTCACTGACACTTATGGTCAAGGCTTTTGCAAGGCCTGTTTTAACCGATCTTTTCCTGGTCACAGCACCATTAAAAAGGCTGGGAAGCATTCCTAGTATCTTAAATTTTGATTGAGCGGGTAAAAGGCTGATATCGAAAAAACCATCGGAAGGATCAGGATTTTCGGTGAGCTGCATCCCTCCACCGGAATAAGTGCCAAGACCAATGATGAGCATGAATACTTTTCCATTAAAGCTGTTGTTGTCCCATTGAATCTCAGCCATAAAATTCTTATAAGACATCAATCCGCTCAGCGCCCCAATTAAATACGCCATAGCGCCCCAGTGTTTAAAGCGATTAACTTTTTCTACCACGTAACCATCAAACCCTATCCCGGCCAGATTATTAAAGAAAATGGGTTCATTTACAGAATTTTTCAGAACGATTTTCCCAATATCCTGCTCAACGAGATGACCCCTGGAAATTCGATCTATAACGGCCTTGTATGACTTCGGAATACCATAATGCCGGGCCCAGTCATTTCCCGTTCCAACCGGAACCAATCCAATACAGAATAGTTCCTTCGGAACCGCATTCTGTGTCATTATTGCATTGACCAATTCGTGTAAAGTTCCGTCACCTCCAACGGCAATAAAATTTCGATGCCCCTCCTCAATGGCGCTATCTATCAACTCAAGTCCGTGTTTGGCAAATTCCGTGAACCGGAAATCAAAATTTATTCCACTCCGTTTAAGTTCCTGACTTATTTTGGGCCAGTGTTTTTTCCCGCGCCCGCCTCCTGAAGTTGGATTAATAAGGACGAACCATTTTTTCTGAGCCGACATGATCAGGAAGCCTTTTTATGAAGAAGTCTTGTAAGCTTAATGGACAGATCGGTTAGTACGATTTTCGAATTGGCATTCCGTTCGATATGGTAAATCGCCTCCTGTAGTTCCTGGGCGATATCCAGGATGTTATTCTCATGAACGAAAGGCGCAAATTTTTCAAGGCTGAATCCCTCCGACTGAGTCTGGGTATAGACAAGTTCAGGGACCTGATAGTTAAGCATTAAAGCTTGCCGGAACATATCGAGGCAAAAGTTTAAAAATTGTTTTTGAGTTTCCCGGCCTGTTTTAGCCACCTCTTCACTCCAGGAGATCAGGTCATGAATAGCCGACTTACTGCCCTTGGCTTTGAAGGCTGATCGAATCCAGAAAACAAACCATTTCTCAAACTGAAGGTCCTCACTATCGGCATAGATCAAATCTGTAGCTTTATTGAAATTCCCATTCGATCTATGGGCTATGGTGGCTGCGACAGCTTTATCAAGTCCATAGGCACTCACCAGGGAGTTAAGTATGATTTCTTCAGAAAGAGGAGGGAAATTTAAGACCTGACATCTCGACCTTACGGTTGAAATGAGCTGCTCCTCATCTTCTGCAATCAAAATAAAAATAGTTTTCTCAGGAGGCTCTTCAAGAAGCTTGAGTAGTTTATTGGCACAGGCAATATTCATTTTTTCCGCCATCCAGATGATCATGATCTTATATCCGCCTTCATATGACTTTAGGGACAAAGATTTGACAATGTCGTGGGCCTCGTCTACCCCAATTTGCCCTTGTTTATTGTCAATTCCCAGCTTCGTATACCAATCATAAAGATTGCAATATGGCTGCTCGTTAATAAGGCTTCTCCATTCCTCCATAAAATGAGAAGAAACCGGATGACTTTTAATCTTGTCGTTGGTCGCCACAGGAAATACAAAGTGAAGGTCGGGATGAGAAAGATGATCAAACTTCAAATTACAAGCCGAATTGCCTCCGGTATTTTCACCCTCTTTGTTATTGCAAAGAATATATCGGGCATAAGCTATTGCCATTGGCAGGGATCCACATCCTTCAGGGCCGGTAAATAACTGTGCATGGGGAATTCGGCCGTGATCAACACTTTGAGTTAGGTGTTTTTTAATATGTTCCTGGCCTAATACATCAGCAAATAGCATGACACAAATATAATATAAATCGTTTCCTGACTATGATATTAATACTTTATATTTAGGCGCAAAAGAACAGTTACTAATGAAAGTTCTTCTTAGGCTAATTCTGGTTCTGATCGCATTTCAGGTTTCAACATTACATGCCCAGGATCAGGCTGTTTTCAATAATGCGTCATCCCATTATATTAACGGGGATGCGGTTCTGATCGGTAACAATATTCTTGGTGCGCACGAGAGCAAGCCATTAAATGATTTTTCCCTTCTGAACGATCAGATCAGGATGAAGTATATTGACATCGATGGTAAAGCCAGTACCTTCTCCTCCAGTTCAGCCTCTATTAAAATCAAGGACACATCAGCCAGGGTTGTAAGTGCAACATTATACTGGGCCGCCGTTTATCCATTTGCGAAGGGGACCAAAAGAGAGCGTACAGATGAAATAATTTATTACGGTAGCGGAGATCGTAAAACGCCTATAACGAGGGTACTTTTAAAAACTCCGGGATCCAAAGATTATAAAGAGGTAGATGGCACTCTGTTGTTCGACGGTTTTGAGCAAGAGGGCTTTGAAGATAGCGCCCCTTATTTTTGTTATGCCGATATAACCGGACTGATTAAGGAATCAGCAGATCTCAACGGAGAATATATGGTTGCTAATGTAAAGGCAACAGAAGGGTTTGTTTCGGGCGGAGGGGCTGCAGGATGGTTCATTTTTCTTGTTTATGAGTCAGAATCATTACCGCCTAAATATATCAGTTCATTTCATGGTTTTGCCAGCATCAATGATAATGCGGTTGATATTGGCCTCACCGACTTTAAAACAGTTGAAGAAGGTGAGATTAAAGCTTCGTTATACGTAGCTGCCCTTGAAGGCGATAGCAAACTCTATCAGGACAGAATGGAAATTTTAAAAGCTACCGACAGCAGCTTTGTCTTTTTATCAAACAAATTGCGCCCTGTCAAAAATTTCTTCAACGGAAAGATCACCTCGGGAGAAAATTATATTACCGACCGATATCCGAATAGCACTAACGCCCTGGGCTTTGATCTTTTGAAAATGAAAGTACCAAACGAAGTGTTTTATAACGATCAGACCGAAACCAAGATCAGATTCTCGACCAGGGCTGACAGATATTATGCCTTCTTTACAGCATTTAGCATTGAGATTAATGATATTTTTCAATTGTCTAAAGAAGCGATTGATCAGGAGGTCCTCACCGAAACCACATCAGAGGAAGTCTCTGAGATAAATAATCAGAAATCAGATATAGTTGATGAACAAATTCCTGAGAAGGTTGAGGAAGTAGAAAAAGAAGAAGAACCGGTTTTGACAGAGATCTTATCAGAAGAAGAAAAAATACGAATTGAAAAACGCATGCGAAAACGGGAGATGAATATCCCGGGGATGAATAAAGGTTATTATTTGATCACCAATGTGTTTTCAAAACCATCCTATGCCAGAAGATGGGAAGCTTTTGTAAAATCTAAGGGCTATGAACCCTATACATTTGTAAATCCCAGGAACAACTGGTTGTACATCTCAGTATATTCCGGATCGGACCTGTCTGAGACGTATAAAAACTATAATAAATTAGTCAAACTTGAATATTTTGAAGAGATTTGGATGTTCAAAATAAATATGGATTAAATCATAGCATGAAAACATTAAATGATATCGATTTCAATGGAAAGAAAGCCTTGATCAGGGTAGATTTCAATGTGCCGTTGAATGAAAATTTTGAGGTGACAGACAACACCAGGATCAAAGCAGCCAAGCCAACAATTATAAAAATACTTGAGGACGGCGGAAGTTGTATTCTGATGTCTCATCTGGGCCGGCCAAAAGGACGACAGGATGAGTTCTCCCTGCGCCATATTGTTGATTCGGTTGAAGATGTTTTTGGTGTTGAGGTTATATATGTATCGGACTGTATAGGTACTGAGGCCGAAGAAGCCGCACAAAGCCTGGAGCAGGGACAGATACTAATCCTGGAGAACTTAAGATTCCACCCCGAGGAAAAGCAGGGTGATGAATCATTTGCTCAAAAGCTGGCCCTTCTCGGCGACGTTTATGTTAATGATGCTTTCGGGACAGCCCACCGGGCGCATGCTTCTACCGCCACAATAGCCCGTTTCTTTTCGGGCAGAAAGTGTTTCGGATACTTATTGGCTAAGGAAATTGAAAGCATAAAAACGGTAATGGAGTCTGGAGAAAAACCCGTCACAGCAATTTTAGGAGGAGCCAAAGTATCGTCGAAGATCACAATTATCAATAACATACTCGATAAGATTGACCACCTAATAATTGGCGGTGGAATGGCCTATACATTTGTTAAGGCTTTAGGTGGAAAAATTGGGGATTCTATTGTTGAAGATGATAAACAGGAGCTTGCGCTTGAAATATTAAAGCAAGCTAAAGAAAAACAGGTGCAGGTTCATTTACCAAAGGACATTGTGGCATCTGATGCCTTCAGCAATGATGCGAACATACAGGTTTGCTCTGTAAAAAACATTCCTGACAACTGGATGGGCCTCGATGCCGGTCCTGAAACGATTGCCTATTTCAATGAGATTATCAGCCTTTCAAAAACTATACTTTGGAATGGGCCGGTTGGTGTTTTCGAAATGGAAACATTTTCAAAAGGTACGATTGCCTTGGGAGAAGCCATAGCAAAGGCAACGAAAAAAGGAAGCTTTTCCCTTGTTGGGGGAGGTGATTCAGTAGCCGCAGTTAAGCAGTTCGGTTTTGAAAAGAAAGTCAGCTATGTCAGCACCGGAGGCGGAGCCATGTTAGAAAGCCTAGAAGGTAAAACCCTTCCGGGAATCGCGGCCATGTTAGAATAAGAACAAAATTAAAATTTTCAAAAACCCTGAAAAAGTACGATTTTAGCTTGCTCTGCGTTATTAAGTACCCGGGTTAACTATGAGATTAATAGCAATTTTATTTCTGATTTCAATCCAGTTTGGCTATGGCCAGACGACAGACAGTATTTCCGAAAAAATACCGGAAACCAAAGCTATTGATCAGCTGGATGGTCGCATTCAGGAGGTAAAGGTTGTTCCTCCTTCAGATACTTTAATGGATAAAACATTAAAGGACCTTCCAATGGCAGCCGAGATAGACCAGAAATGGCTGGATGAGCTCTACAGCAGTTCGCTTTATGATACCATCTATAATTCGGTTAGTGAAATGAATTTCGAGGAAGTAGATTATCCCGAACTCCCTACCGACACCCTTAAGAAAAGACTTACAGAGCTTGATGCCAGGACTCCTTTTAATATTGAATATAATCCTTCTCTGGAGAACGTTATAAAAGGCTACTTAAAGAACAGAAGGCAATCTATGACAAGGTTGATGAGCTTGAGCTCATATTATTTCCCCATGTTTGAAAAGGAACTCGACAAACAGAACATTCCGCTTGAGATTAAATATTTGGCCATTGTGGAGTCGGCATTGAAACCAAGGGCAAAATCTAGAGTTGGTGCAACAGGACTATGGCAGTTTATGTTTGGTACAGGAAAACAATTCGGACTGGATGTGAGCAGCTATGTTGATGAGCGAAGCGACCCCTTAAGATCAACCGAGGCAGCCTGCAAATATTTAGCAAGCTTGTACAGGATTTTTGGGGATTGGGATCTGGCTCTCGCTGCATATAATTCTGGCCCCGGAAATGTTTCAAAGGCAATCAGGCGCTCGGGAGGATATAGAAATTACTGGAACATCAGGAGAAATCTACCACGTGAAACAGCAGGATATTTACCTGCATTTTTGGCGACCATGTATATTTTCGAGTATGCTGAAGAACATGGGTTTCAAGCCCCAAGACCAGAGGTAAATTATATCGAAACCGATACGGTTCATATCCGCCAGATGATTTCCTTAGATCAGGTTTCAGAACTAACCGGTATTAAAATAGAAGAGCTTCAATTCCTTAACCCGTCTTATAAACTAGATATAATTCCTGTAATTAAAGGTGAAACCTATGCGCTGAGATTACCAGTTGATAAGGTTGGATTGTTTGTAAATAATGAAGAGGAGATTTATGCCTTTGCGAAAGCAGAATTTAGTAAGCGGGAAAAACCGCTGCCACAGCTTTTCAAAGCAAGTGATAAAATAACCTACAGGGTCAGGTCTGGCGACTACCTTGGGAAAATTGCGAGAATCTATGGAGTTCGTGTTAGCCAGATCAAGCGCTGGAATGGCCTGCGATCTAACAATATCAGGATAGGACAGAGACTTACCATTTACCCCAGGAGACCCAACACCACGGCCACACCGAAGCAGGCTACGAAGACTTCAAAGCCTGTTAAGATTGATCCAAATGCTAAAACATATACTGTAAAGGAAGGGGATTCACTTTGGAGCATTTCTCAAAAATTCCCGGGAGTTTCTATTGAAAACATTCGAGATTGGAACGGTATTAGTGGGAGTAAATTAAAACCCGGGATGGTCCTTATCGTTTCTAAATAACCGCCCATAATTATTCAACATTATGAAAAAACTTCTATTTATTATTTCCGTCTTTGCCGTTTTAGCCACTGTACAATCCTGTGAATCGAGCAAAAATGGAGTGAGAATTGTACCGGAATCATCAGGCAATATTAATAGCCTCTCTGTCGTGGTAAGCAACGAGTATTGGGAGGGCTCTGTTGGAGAGGCCATAAGAGAGATACTGGCCGCTCCGGTTTACGGTTTACCCCAGGAAGAACCATTATTCTCTATGAGGCAAATGCCTCCGCAGGTATTTACTGATTTCGCTACACGAAACAGAACGGTACTTAAGGTTGAAAACAATGAAGAATCCGGGGTTAAATTTTTGAAGGATCCCCTTGCCCGGCCTCAAACGATAGTGCTTGTAACCGGAAAAAACAGCACTGAGATCATTGAACAAATGCGATCTAATACAGAACGTATTGTTTCGGCATTTAAGAACGCTGAGATCAAAGAGAATCAGAGGCGAATTAGAAAGTCACTGCATAAGGCGGGAACAATTGAAGAAACTTTGGGGCTGACCATTAAATTTCCCTCAGCTTATCGAATAGCAAAAGAAGATAATGGATTCTACTGGATAAGGAAAGACATCAAGACCGGAACCATGAACCTGATGTTATATGAAATGCCATTTGATGCTATTTCGGAAGGAGATGAAGCTATCACAGAGGTTATTAAAATGAGGGATTCTGTTGGAAAGGTTCATATTCCCGGGCCGATTGAAGGATCTTATATGATAACTGAAGCATCATATACGCCTTTCTTTTCTGAAACGATTATCGATAATAAGCGAGCCCGTGTGACCAGGAGTACATGGGAGGTTAAGAATGCATTTATGGCGGGACCGTTTATCAATTACATCATTGAAGATGAGATTAATGATCGTTTATTAGTTGTAGAAGGGTTCACTTTTGCACCCTCTATTGAGAAACGCAACCACATGTTTGAGCTCGAAGCTATAATTCGTTCGATCAAGATTAAATAAAAAAACCAACGCGTTTGGCGTTGGTTAGTGTCATATTTAAATACTGATTTTACTCATTCTTGGGCTGCTCTTCCGCCTCAGCATCAGCATCATCCTTACTGGCATCTTTGAATTCCTTAATTCCACTGCCCAGGCCTCGCATGAGTTCAGGTATTTTCTTTCCTCCGAAAAGCAAAAGAACTACCATCACGATCAATACGATCTGCCATGGCCCCAATGCCAAAAAAATTGTTGAAAACGTCATATAATGGCTGTTTAAACAACAAAGTTAATAATTAAACTTAAATAATATCGTTAATCAGAAAAGTTTAGCATTTCATAAAGAGCGACATGATTTTATTTAATTTTGTCTGATATGGCAAAACAAAAAAGGGACAGGGGAAAAATAGCCAGGAAATTACTCAACAAGTACAGGTTGGTGATTCTTAATGAGGAGACCTTTGAAGAGCGATTTGCATTAAAACTAACAAGATTAAATGTATTTGTGATCCTGTCAATAAGCGGGTTTCTTTTAATAGGCCTTACCATTTTACTCATAGCCTTTACTCCCCTGAGGGAATATGTACCGGGCTATTCTTCTACAACTTTAAAAAGACGAGCTACAGAACTAAATTTAAAAACAGACTCCTTACAGCGCATCATTGCCATGAATGAGCAATATTATGAGTCTATTCGAAGAGTACTAACCGGCGACTTCAACCAGGAAGACTTGAATAAGGACTCCATCATAAAAGCAGCTGAAACTGAGATTGATGAAACCATGCTTAGCCCTTCCAGGGAGGATTCTCTCCTTAGGGCACGAGTTGATAAGGAAGACAAGTACAGTTTATTTGAATCGGCAACCACAAAGGTAAATTTCGTCTTGTTTCCACCCGTTACGGGAACAATAAGTGAAACATACGATCCGGAGACGAAACACTATGCCGTAGACGTAGTCGTACCAAAGGACACACCTGTTAAATCTGTCGCAGATGGCATAGTCATATTTTCTGAATGGACCTCTCAAACAGGATATGTTATACTAATCGACCATAGTGATGGCCTGCTTTCTGTATATAAGCATAATTCAGCGTTGACTAAAGAACAGGGAGATCTGGTTAAGGCCGGTGAGGTCATTGCAATTTCCGGGAATGCCGGCGAACTGACAACCGGCCCCCATCTGCATTTCGAATTATGGAGTGATGGCTACCCAATCGATCCTACAACCTTTATTGATTTTGAATAAAATTGATTCGCAATTATGCTATCCTTTAAAGCCCTAGCCGCCAAACCATTTGCCAAAGCAGTCGTGAAAAAGATCAATCGCTGGTCTTCGAATCCTGTAGAGACCCAGGAAAAGGTGTTTCGCAATCTGATCAGCTCGGCTAAGGACACTTCCTTCGGAAAAGATCATGATTTTTTGTCCATTCAGAATCACAAGGACTTCGTTAATAGGGTTCCCGTGAGAGACTATGAAGGTCTTCGGCCATATGTTGATCGGGTTGTTGAAGGAGAAGAAGACGTTCTTTGGCCGGGAAAACCCATTTATTTTGCTAAAACCTCGGGTACAACATCGGGCGCCAAATATATCCCGATTTCGAAGGAAAGCATGCCACATCAGATTGAAGCTGCAAGAAATGCCATACTCTGTTATATTCATGAAACCAAAAACACGGCATTTGTTGACGGAAAAATGATATTTCTCCAGGGTAGTCCCGAACTTCAGGAAAAGAATGGAATTAAAATCGGCCGGCTTTCGGGAATCGTTGCACACTTTGTGCCGAACTATCTCCAAAAAAATCGCCTTCCGAGTTGGGAAACTAACTGCATTGATGACTGGGAACAAAAAGTTGATGCCATTGTGGAAGAAACAATAGACCAGAATATGTCGGTTATCAGTGGTATACCATCCTGGGTTCAGATGTATTTCGAAAAGCTAATAGAAAAGACAGACAAACCTGTAGGAGAATTATTCAGGAACTTTGAGTTATTTATCTATGGAGGCGTGAATTTTGAGCCGTATCGACTCAAATTTGAATCATTGATTGGCCGTTCTGTGGATGGTATTGAATTATATCCGGCCAGCGAGGGCTTTTTTGCATTTCAGGATAAGCAGAACGACAAGGGCATGCTTCTGTTATTGGACTCAGGAATATTCTATGAATTTATAGAGGCCGATAAATTTTTTGATGAAAACCCAGTACGTTTAACCCTTGGTGAAGTTCAAACGGGCGTGAATTATGTCATGATCATTTCAACCGATGCCGGGCTCTGGGCATACAACCTGGGAGATACAGTAGAGTTCACCAGCCTGGCCCCATACAAGGTGATCGTCACCGGACGTATCAAGCATTTTATTTCCGCATTCGGGGAGCATGTCATCGGTAAGGAAGTGGAAGAGGCGCTTCAATCAGGTTTGAAGAAAACGAATGCGCTGGTTACAGAGTTTACGGTGGCGCCCAAGATCAATCCTGATTCCGGCCTTCCTTATCACGAATGGTTGATTGAGTTTGAAAAAGAACCGGATTCAATCGAAAAGCTAGCCGATGAAATAGACCAGGCTCTGCAGGAACAAAATACGTATTATTATGACCTGATTGCGGGTCATATATTAAGACCCTTGAAGATCACAAAAATCACAAGAAATGGATTCCGGGATTATATGCGATCGATAGGGAAATTAGGAGGCCAGAATAAGGTCCCGAGATTGTCTAATGACAGGAAAATTGCAGATGCTATGCACGAATCCAATTGCGTGATTTAGTGTATCTTTGCGGCTAAACCAAATTGATGAATAAGAAACTTCTCGGAAGGAACAGGGCGCAGGAAAGCACAAGCGCCATCGAGCGTATGTACATCACTATGCGCCACCTGTTCAACAGGGGTTTTTATAAACCGATGGGCGTTTCCGGGGAAACATTAAGAGAAGGACTTCTGCTATTACGACCGGAAATTTATGGTTCGATTTCAGATGAAAAAGGAGAAATCAATGGATTGCTATATGTCATAGACAGACTTCCCAATGGCATAGAAGAGTGCAGATTTATAAACCTTACCAGTGATGAGGGCTATGGCAGTTCGCATTTCAAGCCAATTGTACCCTTAAAAAGGAGAAGGAATTGCTACCGGATTGACGAGGAACAAATGAATATTGAAATCACTAGGGGGCGATCAGAGATCTACGACATTCTTACCCACCTGACCTTTATGTTCATCGAATCGCATAAAATTGCAAAACGAGTCCTCATAAATGATAAGGGAGCAACGATAAGAGATTGGGAAAAACTGGAACAGGCCGTCGAATCATCACCCGAGCTTTCTCAAAACGAGAGGGAAATTGCCATTACTCATATGGGTAATATATTAGGCCGAACCTTTGAAGAGATAATTGATATATACCCAAAGTTCGCAACCAGAACCCAACCCGACCGCTTTTTACAAATTGTTTATTGGCTGGGTAAACTCGCTATTGAGGAATTGGTTCGGAACAGAAAAAGAACGGTTACTTTTAGTTCGGTTCTCAGGGAGCGTTTAGGCCATCATATTCATGGTGAAGCCTGGGCTGAAACGATAAAGAGTGTATTGAAAAAACACAAATTGCTGAAGCGTCCGCTTCATATCATTAGCGCCAATCTTCATAGTGTGATGAATACCCTATATGCCGAAGAAGCACTGGGCAGCCGTTTTAGAAATAAGAACCGCCTGGACATATATGAAGAACTAAGCGAATTTAAGAACGAATCGCTTCGGAAGAAGGTATCCAACAAAGCCCTTGATAAAGGAATGATTTTCATCCAGGATAACTCAGGAACCAATATCGACGTACAGATTATTGACACCGAAAAAATCGATTTTAATAAAACAGATTTAATCCTTGACGAAAACAATAACAATTCGGAAAATCCTATTATATTCGTTATGGATTATGCATTTGGTGAACAGGCGTATGAAACGATTGATGAATTATTAAAACCTTTTGGTAAAAATTCCGATAAAATTCATCTAAATGTGGCCTCCATCTCAATCATGGGAAAGGCAGGGATCCTGGAAGGAGGAAAGGGAGATATTATGATTCCTTCAGCCCATATTTTTGAAGGTACAGCAGATAATTATCCCTTTGAAAATATGCTTAAAAAATCCGATCTGGAAGGGCTTGGAATTGATGTGTATGAAGGATCTATGATAACAGTACTTGGAACCTCACTTCAGAACAGGGAGCTTTTGCGGTTTTTTCATGAATCAACCTGGAATGTAATTGGCCTGGAAATGGAAGGCGCGCATTACCAGAAGGCAATTCAGGCCGCATCAAAAGTTAGAAAAAGCATCGATCCTAATGTAAAAGTGCGCTACGCTTATTACGCCAGTGATAATCCACTTGAAACCGGAAGCACGCTGGCATCCGGAGGGCTTGGAATAAGCGGTGTAAAACCCACTTACCTGATAACAAAAAAGATACTTGAACAAATTTTTAATAATCAATAATGAGTAAAGATCCTGTAAGAAATAATGACTATGCAGAGGAAACCGACATCCTGACTCTGCTGAAGTATTTTGAGAATGGAATCCTGAAGATATTTAGATTTTTTGGCTCCATATTCAAAGCATTCTATTCCCTAATTATCTATTCAATAAAGGCGGTAGTCCTGAACATTAAGCTTATTGTGGCCGTAATGGCATTTGGGGCGATCGCGGGTTTTCTTCTTGAAAATTTTTCACCGACAAAATATGAGTCCGAAATGTTGGTGCGAACCTATTTCGACAGCCAGCACCAGCTGGCAACCAACATCGAATTTTATAATTCCCTGTTATCGGATGAAAATTATATAACCCTAAAGGAGGTTTTTAAAATGGAGGAAGATTCTCTTAAGGACCTGCTAGAATTTGAGATTCAAATCGGACCTGAAACCGAGAATGAAAGGATTATGAAATACGATAACTTCCTGCAGCAATTGGACAGCGTCAGGGCACAGGAAATCAGCTTTGATGATTTCCTTGAAGGGCGTGACATTTTATCAGGTAACTTGTTTCAGATCAGGGTGGTCGCGAAGAACAAGAATATATTCAGAAGGCTTGAAGGAGGTATTTTAAATTCCTTTCAAAACCTTTATTCGATAAAGAAAAAAGAAAAGAGGGACTCTTTAATAGCAATACAAAAGATTAATCTGCGAGAAGCAATAGTTGAAATTGATTCACTACAAAATGTTTACATCAATGTGCTTGAGGAAGAATCCACAGCAAATAAGGCCTCGATTAATCTCGGCCAGGGATTTCCCCTCACCCAGGAAAAGTCTGACACCAAGGAATATCAACTTTTAAACAAGGAAATAGAACTACGGGAACGACTTAGGGAACTCGATGAAAGAATAATTTCTGAAGATGAGTATTTCGATGTTATTTCCGGTTTTCCTGAAGTAGGAAGTGAATATAAGGAGTGGACAGACCAATACATGTTTCTTTTTCCTGCGCTAGGTTTTGTCGTGCTGTGTATCGGTTTCTTATTAAATAAGTTATCGCGTTACGTAAGAAGTTATGAGGGATAATGCTGCGATTCTAATAACCGGCGGTGCTGGTTTTATTGGCTGTCATGTTGTTAAACGGTTTGTGAAGAACTATCCTCAGTATAAGATCATTAACCTTGACGCACTTACTTATGCCGGTAACCTTGAGAACCTGATTGAAATAGAGGATGCCGATAATTATCAATTTGTAAAGGGAGACATCAACGATGCGGCCTTTATCGATGAATTGTTTGATACCCATAAGTTTGAAGCGGTCATTCATCTGGCTGCAGAATCTCATGTAGACCGCTCAATTACCGATCCATTGGCATTTGTAAGAACAAATGTGATGGGAACTCTGAACCTGTTAAACGCATTTAAAAGGATTTGGGAAAATGATTTCGAAGGCAAATTATTTTACCATATCAGCACTGATGAGGTATATGGCACCTTAGGAGAAACCGGACTGTTCACCGAGGAAACCTCCTACGCTCCCAATTCTCCATATTCGGCATCGAAAGCCAGCTCCGATCACTTTGTCAGAGCTTATGGAGAAACATACAAGATGCCATTTGTAATGTCGAATTGTTCGAATAATTACGGACCAAATCAATTCCCTGAGAAGTTGATTCCGCTGTTTATCAATAATATCATCCACAACAAACCACTTCCGGTTTACGGCGATGGTAATTACACCAGGGACTGGCTGTATGTGATTGATCACGCCGCAGCCATCGACCTGATCTTTCATAATGGGAGAAAAGGTGAAACATACAATATTGGAGGATTTAACGAATGGAAAAATATTGACCTGGTTAAATTGCTCTGCAAACAAATGGATGAAAAGCTCGGGCGTGATCCCGGGACATCGGAAGATCTTATCACTTATGTGAAGGACAGGCCAGGACATGATTTAAGATATGCCATAGACGCAGCCAAGATAAACGAAGAGCTCGGCTGGGAACCCTCAGTGACCTTTGAGCAAGGGCTGAAACTCACCATTGATTGGTACCTGGAAAACCGGGAATGGCTTGAACATGTTACCAGCGGTGATTACCAGAATTATTATAAGAAACAATACAACTAATACCCAGATCTGATAAATGAAAGGAATTATTCTAGCAGGGGGATCGGGAACAAGACTGCATCCTGTAACGCGCACAATAAGCAAACAGCTCATGCCGGTTTATGACAAGCCCATGATCTATTATCCCTTATCAACACTTATATATGCTGGTATTAGCGAAATTCTAATCATTTCAACACCAAAGGATTTGCC
>JABDPU010000205.1 GCA_013042625.1 Flavobacteriaceae bacterium
TATAAAACCTTCTGGATCCCGGGAGACTGGGATATTTATGAGCACCTTTATAATACGACTAAGATTTCGGAAATAGATGCATTGAGCAAACGGGACCATCCAAACCTGGCACAAACGTATATTCCTAATAATGCTGTGAATACACCTGTGACTATGGTAGGTTCTAATGGTCTTCACCTGAGTTTCCATGAAGCAGCATTGGTTGATTATTCCGAAATGACCCTTGGCATTGATAAGGACAATTTAAAAATGAACAGTATACTGGTCGGTAGTGAGAATACAGAATACAAAGTAAAAAGGCAGCTACCTTTTCATACACCATGGCGTACCATACAGGTATCGGATGATGCTCCCGGACTTATTGAATCTAACCTGATCGTAAACCTGAATGAACCCAATAAAATTGGAGATGTATCCTGGTTTACACCTATGAAGTATACCGGGATTTGGTGGGAAATGCATCTCAACAAATCGTCATGGGATTATGGAATGGAACAGATTGATGGAAAATGGACGGATACAGGAAAGGCGCATGGAAGACACGGTGCTAATACCGAAAATGTGAAGCGATTTATTGATTTTTCTGCGGCTAACAATATAGGAGGTGTTTTGGTTGAAGGATGGAATACAGGATGGGAACGCTGGATAGGTTTCCCAGATCGTGAGGGTGTTTTCGATTTTCTTACTCCTTACCCGGACTACGATCTGGATGAGGTGACTGCATATGCAAAGGAGAAGGGGGTAGAAATTATTATGCATCATGAAACTTCAGCAGCGACAGAAACCTATACGAAGCAAATGGATGCTGCCTATGCACTGATGCAGAAGTATGGTATGCATGCTGTAAAGTCTGGTTATGTTGGAAAAATTTTACCTGAAGGGGAGTACCATCACGGACAATATATGATAAACCATTACAATAGTGCTGTTGAGAAGGCTGCCAAATACCAGGTTGCAGTTAACGCCCATGAGCCTATTAAAGCAACCGGACTAAGACGAACCTATCCAAATGCAATTTCAAGGGAAGGACTGAGAGGACAGGAATTTAATGCATGGGCCAGTGATGGTGGTAATCCAACCGAGCATCTGCCCATTGTGGCGTTTACCAGGATGCTGGCAGGGCCAATCGACTTTACGCCTGGTATTTTTAATATCAAGTTTAACGAATACAAAGAAGACAACCAGGTCAATACAACCCTGGCTCAACAATTGGCGCTGTATGTGGTTATTTACAGCCCTGTTCAAATGGCTGCCGATCTGGTTGAGCATTATGAGGCACGACCTGATGCGATGCAATTCATTAAAGATGTTGGTGTAGACTGGCAACAGTCTAAGGTGTTAAATGGCGAAGTCGGTGATTATGTCACTATTGCCAGGGAAGAAAGAGAAACTGGCAATTGGTTCCTCGGATCGATAACCGATGAGGACCCAAGGCAGTTCGCTGTAGACCTCGATTTCCTGGAAGAGGGATCAACCTATGAAGCAACAATCTATAAAGACGGCGAAAATGCCCATTGGGATTTCTTGCCAACCGATCTGAAAATTGAAAAAATGATGGTTGATTCAGGTTCGAAATTAGAATTAAAGCTTGCTCCTGGCGGTGGAGTCGCGATCAGCTTTATCAAGCAATAATAGAAGCTCCTCATCCGAGGAGCTTTTTTAATTCTTCTTACTACTCATCTTTCCGTAGATGAAGCTGGCAATTATTCCCATGATGCCAAAGAATATGACATACATCACCCCATTTGTAATCATCCCGGTAAAGTCTAAAATATTCATCAGGCCATAATCAGTTAGCCTGTCGCCCAGACCCAACAGTATTCCGGCCCAAACTCCAAATTTAAACCCATTGGCTGTGCTATGAACACCTTTGACCCATTTCGAGTAGATAGTAGAAAAAGCGAAGCCGGTAACCAAACACCCCAGACTAATCCACATTATGTCCGGTTCTTCTCTCATGACACCGGTCGCAGTGCCGAGGTGTGACTCAATAAAGGAGCCCATAAGAAGCTCCCAGAACAGGTAACCCCCAAATAAATTATAAAGGGCAGTAACAAGGGTCGAAACCAGGTTTGTTTTGGAGAACATAATTATTGATAAGTTTGTTAGTCTTTTAAATGTAACAAAAATCCGGAAACTTCACTCTATTTCAGTATACATCAGACATTTAAAAGATGTTAAGTCGGAGGGAAAAAACCGACTAAAACGAAATATTGTGTAAATTTACAAGTTCAACCAGATAATTATGAATATCAACGATTTAATAGAATCGCCATTATATCTTAAGATCAGCTTCAACAAAATCCTCGAGAAATATGAGGAAATGGCCAGGAGTAAGGATGAATTTACTGCCGCCAGGGCCAGACGTGTTCTTGAGGCTCAAAAACCATTTCCCGAGCTAAGAGAAGGTTTCGAGGATCCTGCGAATCTTGAAGATTATAAAGAACCCATTTCGGTCATCCTGGAGGATTCTTTCAGCGATGTACTGTCGAATAATGAGATCAAAACGGCATCCGTACCCTTCCATAATGTAATCTTCAATTCGTCCGAGAGATTTAAAAACATCATCAAAACAGCTGGCGACGATTTTGAACTCCAGATCAAGAATATGCCTAAAGATGATGTCTATATTATGGCGTGTACCATCATCATCAAATTCTGTTACGGCCTGGATCTTAGCTTTAAGAGACCATTTTTTTATCAAATTCCCGATGCCAATGGCATCATGAGGCACTATAAGATTCTTTACAATGCCGACTTTACTGAAATTGAACCAACAGATAAAGCGAAAAAAATCACCCAGGAAGATGTAGATGAACTTTTAGATCATTATGATAACATAGACCTGTGGAAGGAAAAATTCCCACCGAATAGTTACATTTTCAAGGGTTTCGTGATCAGCAATATTTTTGACGTTACAGACGATCAGTCCATTTCGAATATCAAATCGAATTTGATCAATGATAAACGCGGAACAGGGGACGGTGATGAGAATTTCATGCATGAGTTCCAGGAGATTTTCCGTTCCTATTTGAATATCAAAGACCTTGAAGTTGGTTTCTCGGTTTTCAATAAAGAGGACAAAATGTTTGAACGGGTATATGGAGAACCGGTGGTGAGTTTTCTTCTGAACAAAAAAGACTCGGAAAAATGTGATAAAGCACTTTGCAACTGGTCCATGAAAACCTTATTAAAGGAAAAGAAATTTTATTCCGTTTCTGATGTCGATAAATACTATGAATTATCAAACGGCAAGGCACCACAATACAAATCGTTAAAAGAGCAAGGCTATAAAAGTGCTGTTCTTGCGCCAATTGCAAATGATGAAGGCCTGCTCGGTATTCTAGAGTTAGTATCGAAAAAACCCAAGGTTTTAAATAGTGTTAATGCGAACAGGTTGATCGATATCATGCCATTTATGGTCTCGGCGGTTGAACGATCGAAGAATGAAGAAGAGAATCTCATCGAAGCGGTTATCCAACAGGAATGTACATCTATACACCCAAGTGTGCATTGGAAATTCAGAAAGGAAGCTCGCGCGTTCATTCAAGATAAATTGGAAGGCCGTGATCCGGTATTTAATAAAATAGCTTTTGAAGATATATATCCTCTCTATGGTCAGATTGACATAAAGGGATCCTCAATGGCAAGAAATAAGGCCACACAGCAGGATTTATCCTTGCAGTTAAACGCGGCCAGAACGATTTTAGAAAAGGCCTTTGAACAGGATTCACTGCCAATTTATGAGCAGATTATATATCAAACCGACTTGTTCCTGGATCGGCTTCAGGACAATTTCCAAGTGGACTCTGAACAGCGGATTACACAATTTTTCAGGCAGGAGATCTCACCTTTGTTCTACCATTTGTTGAGCGTTGGAAAATACACCGATGAGATCACATCTTACTTTAATGAAATAGATGAGAAGCTTGATGTGCTCTATAAGCACAGAAAGGACTATGACGACACCATCTCCTTGATAAACAGGAAAATGTCTGAACTCCTTGATGATAAGCAAATTGAGGCCCAGGAGATGTATCCCCATTTTTATGAACGGTATAAAACCGATGGCGTTGAGCATAACCTCTACATTGGTGAGTCTATAACCAAGGACGAGAATTTCAACAAGATCTTCTTATACAATTTGCGTTTATGGCAACTTCAGGCAATGATTGAAATGGAGAATGCATATTACCAGATGCAACCTAACTTCCCAGTAAATTTAGATGTGGCATCTATGATCCTTGTATTCAATCAACCACTCTCGATCAGTTTCAGGATGGATGAAAAGCATTTTGATGTGGATGGCACCTATAATGCCAGGTACGAGATCGTTAAGAAAAGAGTTGATAAAGCTTACATTAAGGGAACCACTAAGCGTATAACTGAAAAAGGAAAGATCTCAATAGTATACTCCCAAAAGCAAGATGAGGTCGAGTACCTGAGATATGTGAATTTCCTACAGTCGAAGAACTACCTGGACCAGGATGTTGAAATTGTGGAGCTTGAAGATTTACAAGCCGTGACAGGCTTAAAGGCTATCCGGGTTAGTGTTCTTTATCATAAGGATGACAAAGACCAGGAGGTATTTACTTACGAGGATTTAATGAAGGAACTTAACGCTTAAGACGTCATTTTAGGCATATTGAAAGGCAATTCCGAAGGCTACAACACTTATTATAATTCCTACAACGAATATGGTATAGGTTGTCCGTAAGATACTGTACTTTCGATTCAGGACCTTACCCAGAAAGTAAAGATCTTTCTTCATGGAAGAGTATAAATAATCGCGATCCTTCATCATTTCCCCCATGGCCCATTCGAAATCTTCAAGACTCATTTTATGAAAGTTTCCAAAGAAGATAAGATTGACCGATTTCCGCTTTACGTCTTCACGAGAAAACTTCCCGCGTGTTATGTTAGGCCTGGTGGCAAGCACGCATAATATCATGGCGACTACTGTGAAAACAACAAAAATTGCCGTTGGCCAGATCAAATATGAATTTGAGGGATTATCCAACTTAGGAATAAGGTTAGAAAGCACTACGGAAATAATAATTGCATTAACCGAAAGCAATATATTGGCTTTTGAATCGGCCTGGCCACTGAGGTCGATATGATTTCTGAGTGTAACCCTGAACATGGTTTCAATCCCGCGTTCAGGCAACTCGAACTTAGTCTTTTTGAATTCAAATTCCTTGGCTTTCAACGACAGTTTCTTAGTATCCGCCTTCAGTTTATTTTCCCGCTTAAGCAACTTGGCCAGATTTTTCTCCTTGCTTTTTTGCCAGTTATTTAAGGCATGTTTTGTATTAAATCGTTGAACATCTTTGAAGAACCTGATATTCTCTTCTACCCATTCTGCATCAGAGAAACTTCTGACTTTAGTTAGTTCCAACTCCCCGCGGAGCAGGTCACTGATCTCTTCATAGTTCTTGCTCGAGAAGTGCGCACAGTCGGCATCACGAATGATCATTTCGAGTTTATTCTGAGGCTCATACTCCATTACAGTAGCCATGATAAGCGATTTCACCATTGATAAAACATCGGTCTCAAGGCCTTGTTCTGTCAGGAATTGTTCAGCAATTTCAGCACTGGCTTCCTCATGATTTTCAGTGCCTCTGGTATAGCCAACATCATGAAACCAGGCTGCAACTAATAGGGCAGAGAGGTCTTGTTCTTCAATTTTCTCGCCTTGCGCAAGCTCTTTAACCTTATTAACCACACGTTTGGTATGAGTTAGATTATGATAAAGAAAGTCTGACGGAAGTTCATTGAGCAACAGCTCACTAACATATTTTTCCGAAGCCCTGATAACCTGTTCCATTGAAATGAATTATTTTTACTAAAATAGGTAATATATCTTTTTTATGCGCTTCTACACTTCATTGATCATAGTCATACTCTTTCTGTTATCTTCCTGCGCGACCTTCCAACCTCAATATAAAGACGGGAAAAATCAAGATTCCTTTCCTTCAGATCGAACATTAGTTCATTCGGTTTATCTTCTCGGTGATGCGGGATATGCTGATTTGGGAAAACAATCTCAAGGAGTTACCATGTTTGGACAAGCATTAAAGAATGCGGATAAGAATAGTACGGCCTTATTTCTTGGTGATAATATCTATGAAAAAGGTTTACCTAAAAAAAGTAGCCCAGAAAGGACCGTTGCCGAACATCGTATTCAGGTCCAAATTGATGCGGCGAAGGATTTTAAAGGCAGACCTATTTTCATTCCTGGTAATCATGACTGGTACAGTGGCCTGAATGGGCTGGAAAGACAAGAGGATTTTATAAAAGATCAATTGGGTAAGGACTCCTTTCTGCCCGAGAATGGTTGTCCGATTGAAAAAATTGATATTACCGATGACATCGTTCTCATTGTAGTTGATTCTCATTGGTATGTAACCAACTGGGATAAACATCCTAACCTAAATGATAATTGTGAATTCAAGACCCGTGCTCGATTCATTGATGAATTTGAGAGTCTAATTAAAAAAGCACGTGGAAAAACTACAATTGTAGCAATACATCACCCTATGTTCAGCAATGGTCCTCATGGTGGTCAATACAGTTTTGGTTCTCATATGTCGCCCTTACCTGTTTTGGGATCCCTGAAGAACGTCATCAGGCGAACTGGGGGGGTGGTGAATGTAGATATTCAGAATAAGCGATATACAGAACTCAAAGATCACCTGGTTACCCTGGCCCAGGAAAATGAAAAGACCATTTTCGTATCAGGCCATGAACACACCTTGCAATATCTGGTGGAAGCCAATATTCCCCAAATTGTAAGTGGTTCGGGATCAAAGATCAGTGCGACCAAAAATACCGGAAGCGGTGTCTTTTCATACGGCGCTCAAGGATATGCCCGTCTTGATGTATTTGATGACGGATCGACCTGGGTCAGATTCTATGCTGACGAGAATCCAGAGCCGGTTTTTCAAACCGAGGTACACCCGGCAGACAGCAGATCGATTCCCAACTATAAAACCGATTTCCCTGAACAGATGACAGCTTCCATTTATTCCAAGGAAGAAACAGATAAAAGCAAGGGGTATAAAAAATTATGGGGTGAACGCTATCGTGAGTATTTCAGTACAGATGTAACGATTCCCACTGTAAATCTTGATACGCTTTATGGCGGGTTGAAACCCGTTAGAAAAGGAGGAGGCCATCAATCTAAGTCTCTTCGTTTTGAGGACCCGGAGGGAAGAGAATATGTGATGCGCGCCTTGAGAAAAAATGCGGTGCAGTATATTCAGGCGGTGGTATTTGCCGACCAGTATGTGACACCTGATCTTGAAGGGACTAAAACCGAAGCCTTGCTTTTAGATGGGTTCACGGCTTCACATCCTTATGCGCCCTTTACTATTTCGGAATTATCTAAAGCTGTTGGTGTTTTTTATACCGAACCAAGGTTGTTCTATGTGCCAAAGCAATCGGCAATCGGGAAGTTCAATAATGATTTTGGAGATGAGATCTATATGATTGAGGAACGCGCCGCCGATGGCCATGGTGACAAGGAGGGCTTCGGATTCTCCGATAAATTGATCAGTACTTACGATATGCTGGAAGAGATACGTCAAGATAGAGATCATGTTATAGATGAAGAAGCTTATATCAGGGCCAGGCTATTTGATATGGTGATTGGCGATTGGGATCGACATCAGGATCAATGGCGCTGGGCTGTTTTTAAAGAAGAAGGAAAAACGATTTATCGTCCGGTTCCGAGAGATCGGGATCAGGCATTTTCGTTGATGGATGACGGAACTCTAATGGGGATCGCAACTTTTCTTGCACCACCAATCCGACTTTTAAGATCTTTCGAAGCTGAACTTAAGGATCCGAAATGGTTTAATGTTGAACCCTTTCCTTTGGATGTGGCACTTTTAACCCAATCCTCAAAGTCTGATTGGGATAAGCAGGTTAAAAGAATTCAAGACGACCTTACCGATGCTGTAATTGACAAGGCATTTCTGAAATTTCCAAAAGAGGTCCAGGATGAAACTATTGATGTGATACGTTCCAAACTAATTGGCAGGCGGGGTAATCTGAAGATCATTTCCGATGAATATTATAAAATTGTAAATAAGTATGCCACGGTCAGGGGAACCGATCAGGATGACTGGTTTGAGATTGAACGATTAACTAACGGAAGTACCTCCGTTAAGGTGTATAGTATCAGGCAAGGAGAGAGAAACGAGATGTTTTTCAATCGAACTTTTAGTCCGGAAGAGAATAAAGAGATATGGATCTTCGGACTGGATGATGACGATTATTTCGAGGTGAAGGGATCAGGAAGCGGACGTATCGTTGTTCGGCTAATCGGGGGACAAAATGAAGACACTTATAATGTGCTAAATGGCAAAGGTGTTCATATCTATGATTATAGAAGTAAAAAATCGAATTTTGAAACCAACCGGGGCAAGAGGCATTTAAAGGACGACTACTTTACTAATATTTATGATTATAAGAAGATCAAGTATAATTCTTCTCTCATCTTACCTTCAATTGGAGCAAATCCAGACGATGGTTTCAGAATAGGTCTTGCGGCTCAATTCATAAAAAATGGCTATGATGGCGAAAAATTTACGGCTAAACATCAGCTGGGCGCGCAGTATTACTTTGCAACGAGTGGTTTTGATCTTAGGTATAATGGTGAATTTAAGGAAGTCTTTAATAATATCAATTTAGGATT
The DNA here is from genome assembly GCA_013042625.1 of Flavobacteriaceae bacterium. Taxonomy (GTDB): domain Bacteria; phylum Bacteroidota; class Bacteroidia; order Flavobacteriales; family Flavobacteriaceae; genus SHLJ01. Next base: position 8,702 of record JABDPU010000205.1, read on the forward strand.
GACAGCAACCTTTACCAGTCCGAATTTTGCAACCAACTTCTTCGGCTATGGTAATTCAACTCCTAATCTGAATACCGATCCGGTAGACGAAGAAGAGGACCTGGATTACAATCGGGTAAAACAATCTACTTATTCCATTAGCCCGAGCCTGATCAGAAATGGCGAATATGGCAGTCGGTTCTCAGTGGGATTGACATACGAGTCCATCGAAATTGAGAATACCGAAGGAAGATTCATCAATGAATACTTAGGTAACAGCGACGATCGCGACAGGGATGAGTTTGTGGGTTTTGACGTCAATTACAGTTTTGATAATTCAGACAATGACGCATTCCCAACCCTGGGAATGAATTTTGATTTGTTATTTGGATACAGGGATAATTTAAATAACGACAGGGGCTTTAGCTATTTTATTCCTTCCATGGCTTTTGATTACAAACTGGTTCCAAGCGGCAGGATCGTCCTTGGTACTAAGGTGTGGTCTCAATTTAATTTTGGAGATGAATTTGAGTTTTACCAGGCGGCTACCATCGGAGGCAATAATGGGTTGAGAGGATACAGGAACGAAAGGTTTTCCGGGAAAAGAGCCTTTTATCATAATACTGATATTAGATTCAATCTAAGGCGATTCAGGACCTCAGTTATTCCGGTTGAATTGGGTATTTATGGAAGTTTTGATTACGGAAGGATATGGGTAGATAATGAGTTAGTGACCAACACTGCATTCAACGAAAATGCATTGAATACCTCATTTGGAGGCGGAGTATTTTTCAATATGATCGATACCATTGCGGCTAATTTCGGACTGTTTAATTCAGACGATGGTTTACGGTTTGCCTTTTCATTTGGATTTGGACTTTAATTCAGTTTAAACGAATAAAGATTCCCACCACTGCCATGTGCTCTTTCATCGGCGATGTATAAAGTGCTGTCATTTTTAAAACAAACACTTTCTTTTTGTGATCGGTGGTCAAAAGGATATTCGGTCACTTGTCCG
>JABDPU010000208.1 GCA_013042625.1 Flavobacteriaceae bacterium
AATAATTTTCCCCTGTCGTTTCGTACACCGGTTTTTAATACTACGGAATCTGTTTCCCGCCTTGAACCGATTGCCGCCAGTTTTCCACTTTTAAGAATTGGGTTAACAAGTAATCCGACCTGTCCGAGATGAGTTGACAGATCGGCATCAGTATAGAGTACTAAATGATCCTGTTCACCATATTTATCAACGGCATGCCACATACCATAAACAATGGAACCGCCTTTCTGACTGTCGGCCGTTGATTTTAGTCCGATAGCACCTTCCAGGTTTTTATCAACGGCATCTTTTAAAAACAGAACCTCAACATTTTCATGGAGATCATTTGCTTTGGTGATGTTCCTCGCGATATCCCCACTACCTTCCGGACAACCATCGTCAACAGGTATTAAATTGAAAGTGATATTTTTCTTTTCATCGAACAACCACCTTAGCTGACCGACTTTTCTCTGCAGGAAGTTTTCTCCATGTGGATGCTCATTTTGAGTTTTAATTCTGTTGTGTTCCTTATACATGGCAAATACCACTGAAACCCTTAAGGGGCGGTCAAGAGATAAAACGAAACCCTTTGAAAGGGCTAGTTTGATCACCAGAATCGGCCCTACATATTTAAGCTTATCTGAGAGAAGATTGTTTTGAATGGAATAAAGATCTTCAGCATTTAATTCCTGGGATAACAGCCAGTTAGCGGCCATTAAAATCTGATTTTCAACAGATTCATCTATCAGGTCGATGGAAGTCGGACAAATGTCAATAAGCTTAGCAGCAATGTTGTTGAGGTCTTTGGAATTTTGTTTCATAAGCTGTAAAATAATCAGGTTCAGAGGGTTAATGTATTTGTTCTTCTTCGGGTTCTTTTGAGCGGAACGGAATTGCTATTAAATTGATAATTAAGAAAATTTGTCCGAATACCATTATCCCAATCATTATTTCAGGAAGTCCGGAGCAATTCAGAGTATAGCTGCCATTCGATGAAGTTCGTATAAAGAGGTATACAATCCAGAATAACATCGCCAGGTCAAGGGAACAAAATAGATGTACCACGGTAAGAAGGGTATTCAATGGTTTCCCGGCCTTTATAATTGCTGCATATATCGATCCCAGGACCAAATAAAATAAGGAGATAATGAAGGCCACCTCCTTACTGGATAATATAATGGTTTGATCATTCCAGATCAGGCTGAACTGGGGAGCTGTCGATAATCCTATGATCAGTACAAATGGGATGCTCAGCCAAAACATAATATGAGGCTGGTTGGATAAGGTATTAATGGCGTTTCTGGAAGATGAACTCATCGAATTCTAATGTATTCAAATTTAAGCTCAATTGATGTGATGATGAATAAAAATCGAATCAATTTTTATTTATTATTCAGAATTGAGAAAGAATAATCCTATCACTTACACTAAAGTAAGATGATTTTAAATGGAATCATTAAAAAATCCTTATCTTCATAAGGTATTACTTACTCCCTTTAATTAGCTTACTCCGATTTTTGTCCAGAATCCTATTACGAGGTTTAATCCACTTCTGTAATGGTTAGTTAACTATTAATCAATTAAAACAGAAAATCATGGGAAACAAAAAAAAAGATGTTGTAGTTATTGTTGGTGTTACTAATCCTGAGGAAATTAGTGCAACTAATTACACACCGTATATCACGTTTTTTGATACCAGAAACGATGTTCAAGCTCTAGGAGACCCGACCAGTTTTGTTACTTACGTAGATCCAGATAGAAGCATCAGTTGGTGTGCAATAATAACCGATCCTCGGACTTACTCAAATTACAGAGTTCGTTTAACTTTTTTGGATGAAAAACCTGACGGCGGAAATTCTATTTTAAAGAATTTACCGCTAACAGATGCAAATGAGGATGGCATTTTGGTAGGAAAGACCAATAATAATGTGACTCCAACTGACGAGGAATCCTATTTAATGACCTTGCTAGTCACAAACGTTACTACAGGTGAGACTAAAAACATTCCAATTGACCCAAAACTAAAAGGAAATCCTTAATTTTATAGAATGAACCGAGGATCAAAAGCCTATTACCTGCTAATAGGCTTCTTTTGTTTTTTTATATTTCAGGGTATTGGTCAAAACCAGAAAAAAGCCGATAGCCTGGCTCTTATTTATGCTGCCGATAGTCTTTCCGGCAGCAAGAAAATGGAATTATTGCGGCAGCTGGCCTATCATGAGACCAAAGACCTTGATCTCAGCCTGTCGTATGCTGAAGAATTGATAGGCCTGGCTACTAAAGACAGCAATTTCCGCTATCAGCAGCGCGGGTTTATTCAAAAAGGAAATACCCTAAGGATGAAAGGGGATCTGCAGTTGGCTTTGGATGCCTTTTTTAAGTCCGTCGAAATTGCAAGAGAAACGGGCTTTCTGGCAGGTGAAGGATTTGGACTAACAACAGTTGCCGACACCTATTCTGAACAGGGAGACTCGAAAAATGCCGAGTTCTATTATGAAAAAGGCATTGCTATTCTTCGTCAAACCAATGATTCCGTTTCCCTGGCAACGGCCCTGTTAAATGCTGGCGATGAGTATTCGAAGAATGGTAAGTACGATTTGGCGCTTCGGAATTTTGAAGAATCAGGTGATATATTCAAACTATCGAACTTTCTTATTGGCACTGCATACAACAAAGGAAATATTGGAATGGTGCTTGCCAGGCAGGGGAAACATGATGAAGCCACATCAAGTATTACTGAAGCGGTTGAAATGCTGGAAGATTTGGAGGATTATTATGCTATTTCAGACTATTATACTTATATGTCTGACATCTATGCTGAGCGCAAGGATTGGCGGCGCGCTTTTAGTTTTGCGGAACAGAGTCTGAACATGGCTATTCAAAGAGGCTTGAAAGAACAGGTGAGTGCCTCCAGTTTAAAACTTTCTGAGATTTATGAGGCTTTAGGTAATCAAACAAAGGCTCTTGAATATTATAAGACACATATTAAGTACCGGGACAGCGTAATCAATTTAGAAACGGTCCGCAAAATGGCTGATCAGCAGATGGATTTTGAAGTGTCTCAAAAACAGATAGAAGTCAATTTGTTGGAGAAAGAGGCAGAAATTCAGGCATTGGAATCTAAACGACAGCGGAATATAATCCTGGGAACTATTGTGGCGCTGGTTCTAATAAGCCTGCTATTAGTCGGACTTTACAGGAGAAATCAGTTCATCAAAAAAACCAAGGCGATTATAGAACTTGAAAAGAATCGTTCAGACAATCTCCTGCTCAATATTTTACCTGAAGAAACCGCTCAGGAATTAAAAGACAAGGGAAAGGTAGAGGCCAAGCGATTTGAATCGGTAACAGTGTTGTTTACAGATTTTAAAGGTTTTACCCAGTTTGCTGAGAATTTACCACCCGAAGAACTGGTAAAAAGCATCGATTACTATTATTCTAAATTCGATGAAATTGTAGGAAAACATGGGCTCGAAAAGATTAAGACGGTCGGTGATGCCTATATGTGTGCCGGTGGATTACCATTCCCTTCAGATGACCACCCGCAGAAAATGATCATGGCAGCCCAGGAGATGCTGGAATTTGTAAAATTCTCCAAAGATGATGACCCGGAAGGGCAAACGCGTTTTGATGTCCGGATAGGAATTAATACCGGTCCAGTAGTTGCCGGTGTGGTTGGCACAAAGAAATTCGCTTATGATATCTGGGGTGATACAGTGAATGTGGCGTCAAGAATGGAAACCAGTTCAGAACCGGGTAAAATAAATATCTCTGAGTATACCTATAAATTAGTCAAGAATGATTTTGAATGTGAGTTCAGGGGAAAATTTAAGGTTAAAAACCATGGAAAACTAAATATGTATTTCGTCAAAGGGATACAAGCCTGATCACAGAATATGCTTTAGTATTAAGATGAGTATGGGAACTATAAGAATTAAACTTACAGACATATATTTTAATGAATTCTTGACACACCTGAATTTGTAATCGATGATTTTGCTTTCGGCATGGATCTGTTCGCTCAGTTGTTGGTATAGTAGTTCTTCATCACCACAGGTCTTTATGAATTCCCTGGAAAACGATTTCACATCATCAAATTCATGAACAATGTCTCCAAAAAAGAAAACATTGGTATCATACTTCAGTTCCATCTTCGGAATGAAACATTTAATTGCATAATAGATTGAAATAATTACAAAAATTATCCACAGTCCGGTAAAAATAATGAATAGATAGCTTTCAGAAAATAAGTCCTGGAAGGAGTTGAGCCTGTCAAAAAATAAACCAAGAATCAGGCCGTGAAAGGAAAAGATCAAACCGGCTTTCAATTCTGAGGCTTTGATCAATCTTTCAAGTCGTTCAAATTGTTCCCAGTAGTTTACAGGATCCTGTTGCATGCTTAACTAGCTTTGATTCATAATATCAAAGTAGGTATTAACGTTTGGCTGGGATTTGGGATACAAAATATATGTAGCAATTGCGTAGTTGCCTTAAGGAATGAAATCTATGGTTTCGTAATCCTTAGCTATATAATGAAATGATTGCGAATCGTCATTATCAATGGTAATGGTGGCTTTAACCGCAAAGAATTTCATCTCTCCCGGCGCGGGATCTTCAACACCAAGGCGTTTTGCAGAAACGGTCAGATCGTCACCCATCAGTGCATTTTGAGCAGCTTCGGTAACATCTAAGGTATGCCCCTGGATTCCATAAAGGGCATGGTCAATTTGAATGCTAATTTGTTTAGGCATGATTTGATTTTTTATAAAAGTAAAGCAATTTTTTAAACTTTTAAATTTTATGAATGCGCAAAATCTACAGCATAGCGGGCATGTAACCTTGTCGTATCGAAAACCGGGATACTGACGTCTTTCTCTGCAATCAACAATGGTATTTCGGTGCATCCCAGGATAACGCCTTCTGCGCCCAGCATTGCTGCTTTTCCAATAATTTCAATATACTGTTCTCTTGAGTGTCCAAGGATCTTACCTTTTACCAGTTCGTTGTAAATGACATTATGAACAATTTCTCTGTCTTTGGCTGCAGGAATCATCACCTCTATACCAAATTGATTCTGAAGGTAATCTTTAAAAAAATCACCTTCCATTGTGAATTTTGTGCCAAGAAGAAGGACAGTTTTAATTCCCATATTTTCGATCTCCTCTCCTGTGGCCTGTGCAATATGCAGAAAAGGGATATCGGTATGCTTTACAATGTCTTTATGGCATCTGTGCATAGTATTGGTGCAGAGCACAATACATTGGGCGCCCGCTTGTTCAAGATTTTGAGCGGCTTTAATCATTAATTGAGACAGACGGTTCCAGTTATCCTCATGTTGAAGTGCTTCTATTTCAGCAAAATCAACAGATTCCATAATACATTTGGCAGAATGAAATCCGCCCAGCCGTTCTTTCGTGAGTTGGTTCAGCAATTGATAATAAACGAGAGATGACTCCCAACTCATGCCGCCAATAAGGCCTATTTTTTTCATGACACTGTGCTTGCACTGAAATTAACGAAATGATTTAAAATGTAAGAAAAATCACTTA
>JABDPU010000216.1 GCA_013042625.1 Flavobacteriaceae bacterium
CATAATAAAGCCCCTGAAATCATGCTCTGCATGAAATTCAATGAAGCCGGAATTTGTACTTCGCTCATAATAAGGCAGATTATTAAAGACATTGGTATAATTGATCTGGGTTCCGACATGGGTTTGATTACCATTAAAATGTTTGTAATCCATAAAGGCTATATCGTCGCCATTAATAAAGGTTCCGGCCTTTAGGTTATACTGAAAATAGCCTTTGTTGCCAACATCGAACGACTGGAATAATCGCCCCATTATCATATGATAATTGTAGTCACTAACTGTAGATCCCAATCCGCCTCTGTAACGAAGCTGTAGTCTTGGATACTTCGGATTGCTAAGATTAAATTTACCGTCAGGATAGCTCATGTAGGTTTGTCCGAAAGTAATTGTAGTACCTAAATTTAATCTGACCAGGCTGTGTTTTTCAAATGGTGATATTCCAAAAGCAGATTCATCAACAGGATTATTACTGCTATACTCATCATCATTCTCGTCAATCACTCTATACTTCGAATTATTATAAACAGGCTTTCGTTGTTCATAGCTTAAGTTGGAGAAGAATCTTAAGCCGTTGAACCATTCCTCTGAATAAGCCAGGTTTACAAAAACCCGTTCATAGAGTTTCATGTAATTGTCTTCAAAAAACAGTGAGCTGATTGAGTTTATATTTGGTTCGATGGGATTATCGGGATTAAATTGCCTGAGGGCGTTTCCACCGGATAGAGCCAGGTATGGCCTGCTGATATTATTAAATTTATATACAAAGCGAGAATTGAAACGAAACTTCTTATCAGAAATTCCATAATCGGCTTCATGTGTCATTTCAAAATACCGGTTGAAATCATCATAGTTTTTCCTGAAGTTTAAACGAAGTCCGGGCTTCCAGCCCTGAACGGTATTGTAACTCAGTTTGGACAATGGCCCGCTGATCGACCAATAGCGATCCTCATAGCTGTTTTGATGGTTATAACCAGTTAGAAGGTTACCCATTTTAAACTTATTGCCTTTGGTATCTATGGAATCCTGATACGGTTTAGATTTCCTGAGGATCTGTATGCTGTCCTTTTTAATGTAATCTGTGAGTTCTTCTACGGTCAGAGGAACCGGCCTTTCCATAACCCAGAAGAGTGAGTCTTTTTTGTTTGCAGCATTCTCAAATGATAAGATCTCTTTTGTAAATGTGCCTTTTTTAAATGAATCCGGGAAATTATAGTTACTGTAAACCGCCCTGAAATTACCACTTCCCTGAACTCCGAAAATACTAAAACTAAAGTCGATGTTTTGTGAGATCAATACCCAGATCCGGTCCTTGTCGGAGAAGGAGAATCGCTGGTTCAATGTAATGACATCGGCCGGTGGTATTTGTGCCTGTTCACCGGTGATATCCAATTCTAGTGCATAAATAGACCATTGATCTTCAACGATGTATATGGTACCCTTAAAGATTCGGTCATTCTCACGCCTGGGAATAACTGAGATCTTATTTATAAGATTGCCGTTTTCATCATAACTGATACCTTCCAGTCGGTAGCGATAGTAACTGAATGCATAATCGGCAATGGGGGAGACGATCTGGTTTCCTAATTCAATGGTGTTTTGATAGAAATTAAAATTGACATCACTGGCCGTATTAAAGCTGAATCCACTATCGTCACCACTAACTTTTGAAGCTTTAATTTTTTCATAGAGGTTATTGGGTTGTTCGAATGAAATTTCAGAAATAGTCTCCGATAAATAAACGATTCCACTTCGGGTAGAATCCAGTCCGCCTCCGAGATCACCCAAGTCACGCCCCAGTATTTTTTCAGGAGCATTTTTAATCCGAATTAAGCCACGCGAATAAAATTTTGCTTTGAATGTGCTGATCTTATCCAGCATATTTTTTCGATTAGCAATAGCCATGCGTATAATTCGGTTGGCAGGATTATCATCTGTTGAAACCACAACCTCATCCAGGGAAAAACGTTCTTCCTGCATCACAATGTCCAGGTTTAGTGGTAAACGTTCATCAGTCAAATCACGTTTTATGGTCTTGAATCCTAGGTATTTAAATACCAAAATTCCTTTCTGATCTCTGGTGAGTGCCAGTTCAAAAAAGCCATCGTCATTGGTCGTTGTGCCTATGAAGGAATTCTCAATGTAAATATTAACGGTACTAAGCGGATTGCCGTCACTGTCGGTTACCTTCCCTTTGACCTGAGCTCCCAGGTTCAGGTTTAGAAGCAATAGACTAAAGAATAAAAGAAATTTCTTCATCCGGAAGGATAAGGTCATAAATTCGACTTTAATTAGGCAACGAAATATGACTGATTTTATTTAAAATTTTTCTTGATCCGGTCTAAATCTCGCTTGGTATCACGGGCTTTGATCGACTCCCGTTTATCATATAGTTTCTTCCCTCTTGCCAAGCCAATCTTGAGCTTGGCCAGTCCATTCTCATTGATAAAAAGTAAAAGAGGGATTATTGTCAATCCTTTGGCCTGAACCTGGTTTCTGAGCTGTTTCAGTTCTCGCTTATTCAATAATAGTTTCCTTTCGGCCTTAGGTCTGTGGTTGTAATGCGTTCCGAAGGAATATGGTTCTATCGTCATATTGATAACGAAAAGTTCTCCCTGCTCGTTAAACTCACAAAAACTTTCAGCGATTGAAGCTTTAGATTCCCTGATTGACTTAATTTCAGTTCCGGTAAGTACAATGCCAGCGGTGAAAGTTTCAATTATTTCATATTCAAACTTCGCTTTTTTATTCTTGATGTTAACCGGATTTTGCATATTGATCAAATCTATACAAAATTATTAATTCTATTTCTGTTATGACCAGCTGAAATTCCCGACAATTAATTAAATTCAACCTCATGTTCAGAATTACTATAACATTAATAGGTTTGTTCTTGTTCCTATCCTGTGAAACAGACCAAAAGGATCCACAACTCATCATTGACAAGGCTATTAAAGTTTCAGGTGGATCGAATTATGATCAATTTGAATTGGAATTCGATTTTCGCAAACGGCATTATATATCGAAACGGGATTTTGGAACCTTTACTTATCAAAGGATTACAAGGGATTCTATAGGTGAAATAAGAGACACCTATTCGAGCCAGGAACCCTTCAGAAGGATAATTAATGGAGTAGATGTAGCAGTGCCTGATTCGTTATCCCAAAGGATAGAGAATTCGATAAACTCGGTCAATTACTTTGTACTACTTCCATACGGCCTGAACGATGAGGCGGTCAATAAAACCTATTTGGGTGAAGTGGTCATCAGAGGTGAGAATTATCAAAAGATAAAAGTTACATTTTCAGAAGAGGGTGGAGGTGATGATTTTGAGGATATCTTTACCTATTGGATTCATTCGGAAACAAATGTGGTCGATTACCTTGCCTATCAGTTCTTTACCAATGGCGGAGGTTTACGTTTCCGAGAAGCATATAATCCCAGGACTATTAATGGTATTCGTTTCGTCGATTATAATAATTACAAACCAAAATCCAAAGGAATTGATTTAACGGAGCTGGATCAGGCCTTTGAAAAGGGTGAACTGGAACTCTTGTCCAAGATTGAAACCGAAAACATTTCAGTCGTTAATCAATAACCAGAAGCACATCTGTTTTTTCACCGCTTGGTAATACAGTAACAATGTAAAGGTTAGCATTGTTCGAATCATCGATCTGCTCGTATTTGTCAGATCCGATTAAAGTATTGACCAGTTTGGGAGTTGTATTGCTATGACCGACGACAAGGACGGTTTTTCCGGAAGTTCCTTCCACAAATCCTTTCATGTCCATATTGGATGGATTGTAAATATTGAGTTCAGCGATACCATTTTTTTCCGCGGTAGGAAGGGCCGTTTCACGTGTTCGATTATAATCTGTTGAATACACCGCATCAAACTTTACGGCACCTAAAACATAACTCCATTTCGCTGCACGCAGAAGTCCTTGCTGGGTAAGATGAGGATTTTTATCCGAAACATTTGACCGGTCCTTTTCGGCATGCCTGATCAAATAATATGTGGTTTTCGGTAAGGTGATTTCCTCCTCAACAGTGGCTTCGGCTTCAATGTCCTGGGCCATAAGGGATAAACTTCCGAATAATAATGCAAGCAGTAAAAGGGTCTTTTTCATGATAAATTTTTATTAAAAGTAAGATTATTTTTCAAAAATCTGGATTCTATTGCCATCCGGATCGCGTAATACGACCATACGCTTGTTTGTTACAGGGTCTTTAACGACCTGGTCTTTGCTGGTTACACCATTCTCTTGCCATATGGAAATTTTTTCCTCGAAGGCATCAATGGTAAACCCGGTTTTAAAAAGGCCCTGAAATATGACCCGGTTTTGAGTATCATCTAGAAGCGAAGAAGGCTTTATTGCCGATCCGAGCTCTATTAATTCAAGGTTAATATGATGGTATTTCAGATTGGCTTGTTTTAGTCGGCGTTCAGGATTTTCAGTTTTATCGATCACTTCAAAATCAAGGTTATTCGTGTACCACTGTATGGATCGATCGAAATCGACAACCACCACACTAATAAATCCGGAATCAATTTGCTTATCCTGTTGACAACCCGGAGTGATTAAACTTAAAGTTAGAATCAGAGCGAGCCGATATGGTCGGATTAATGATATCAAAATTATGCCAGTTCCAGTGCTATTTCCACCATACTCTTAAAGGTGGTCTGTCTTTCTTTGCTAGTGGTACGTTCTCCCGTGACCAATGAGTCTGAAATTGTTAGAATAGCCAGTGCATTCACATTATGCTGTGCAGCGACCGTATATAATCCGGCGGCCTCCATTTCAACACATAGCACTCCGAATTTAGACCATTTTTTATAGGCTTCGAAATCATCAGCATAAAAGATATCACTGGTCAGTACGTTACCTGCTTTCACATCAATATTTTTATCCCTGGCGATGCGAACGGCATTCATAAAGAGATCGAAATCAGCAGTTGGAGCATAATCTGCACCACCAAAACGAAGTTCATTCACGCCTGAGGTTGAAGATGCTGCCATAGCCAGCACCACATCATATACTTTAACATGAGCCTGGTAAGAACCGGCACTACCAACCCGAATCAGGTTTTTAACACCGTATTCGGTGATTAACTCATGGCTATAAATGGATATGCTTGGCACGCCCATTCCGGTACCCATAACGGAAATTTTCTTTCCTTGATAGATTCCCGTATATCCTAACATATTTCTCACGGTGTTGAAGCACTTCGGATCTTCGAAAAATGTTTCTGCGATCCATTTGGCACGTAAGGGGTCACCCGGTAACAAAATAGTCTCGGCAATTTCTCCTTTTTTAGCTTCAATATGAACACTCATAAAGTATAATTTCGTTTAATATCCTTGATCATTTTGGCCGCCTTGCACAATAGCTATTCCGGCTGAAACACCCAGGCGATGAATACCCAAGTTAATAAATTCCATTGCGGTTTCATAATTCCGAATTCCTCCGGAAGCTTTGATTTTTGCATTAGGCCCTACGGTATTTTTCATGATTTTAACAGCTTCTATTGTCGCACCTCCCGAGCTAAAGCCGGTTGAGGTTTTCACGAAATCCGCGCCCCCTTCAACACAAAGTAGACATGCTTTTCTGATCTCATCCTCTGTCAATTCTGAAATCTCAAGAATGACTTTTAAAACCCTATCTCCACATGCCGTTTTAACGGCCTTAATATCATCGATGACTTCTGATTCGTTGTTGCTTTTTAAGAGTCCGATATTCATAACCATATCGATTTCATCGGCGCCATCGTCTATTGCGGTTTGCGCTTCATAAGCTTTGGCCTTTGAACTCATCGCTCCTAAGGGAAAACCAACAACAGCACATACTTTAACATCGCTGTTGTCCAGTTCCTTTTTTGCGACTTTTACATAGGAGCTATTGACACAAACTGAACAAAATTCATATTCGATTGCTTCTTTACACAGCTTGATTATATCTTCAGGAGTAGCCGCAGGTTTGAGAAGGGTATGATCGATAAAATGATTCAATTTCATCTATGTTGGGATTGGATATCAAAGTTAAGATAATAGTAGTATTCCAGGCTAATTTGGACAACAAAAAAGCAACGCTCATTCGAGAACCGCATAGCGGTGGAATTTCGCGTTGCTTTTCAACTAACCAACCAATTATAAGACTGTTTTTAAAACATATTGTTACAATTCATTATCAACCAAATCATTTTGATTTCTGAATACGAGTTCATTGTCGAAAGCATCCAGTAAAATGATACTTTCTGTCTTTATTTTACCAGCCAGGATTTCTTTACTCAGAGTATTCAAAACTTCTTTCTGAATAACGCGTTTTACCGGTCTAGCACCATACTCCGGGTTGTATCCCTTTTCAGCCAGGTAGGCAATTGCTTCTTCAGTGGCATCAAAGGTAATACCTTGATTACCAATCATTTTCGTTAGTGCTTTTAACTGCAACCTCACGATTTCAAGAATATGCTTCCTCGATAAGGGAGTGAACATAACAATATCATCGATTCGATTCAGGAATTCTGGCCTGACACTCTGTTTCAGCAGTCCGAGCACATCAAGTCTGGCTCCTTCTAGAGCAGTCTCCATATCCTGGGTTGCCTCAAATCGTTCCTGAATAAAGTGGCTTCCAAGATTAGAGGTCATAATGATGATCGTATTCTTGAAGTCAGCCACTCGTCCTTTATTATCAGTAAGGTGTCCTTCATCAAGAACCTGTAATAAAATGTTGAAGGTATCGGGATGAGCCTTTTCAATCTCATCGAGTAATACCACAGAATAAGGTTTACGCCTTACGGCCTCGGTTAGTTGACCACCTTCATCATATCCAACATATCCCGGAGGTGCTCCAATCAATCTGCTTACGGCGTGACGCTCCTGGTACTCGCTCATATCGATTCGAGTCATTGCATTCTCATCATCGAACAAGTATTCAGCCAGAGCTTTGGCTAATTCAGTCTTACCAACACCAGTACTTCCCAGGAACAGGAATGTACCTATCGGTTTTTGCGGATTTTGAAGTCCGGCCCTGCTGCGTCTTACAGCATCGCTTACCGCAATAATCGCCTCGTCTTGACCGACTACCCTTTTGTGGAGTTCGTCTTCAAGTTTAAGCAATTTCTCGCGTTCACTCTGTATCATTTTTGTTACCGGAATGCCGGTCCATTTGGCTACAACCTCGGCTATGTCATCATAGGTTACTTCCTCCTTGATCAGTGCGGTATCCTGCTCGTCTAATAGTTTTTGCTGAAGATCTTCCAATTCTTCCTGGGCCTGCTTGATCTTTCCATATCGTAGCTCTGCTACTTTACCGTAGTCGCCTTCCCGTTCAGATCGTTCAGCTTCCAGTTTGAAATTTTCAATATCTGATTTTATGGTTTGAATGGATTCAACCAGTTCTTTCTCACCAATCCATTTGGCATTGAGCTCATTCCGCTGTTCCTTGAAATTGGCGAGTTCACTACGCAGGGATTTGAGTTTGTCCTCATCCTTTTCACGCTTAATAGCTTCGATCTCAATTTCCAACTGCATGATCTTTCTGTCGAGCACATCCAGTTCCTCAGGTTTGGAATTGATTTCCATCCGAAGTTTAGATGCGGCTTCATCCATAAGGTCAATGGCCTTATCAGGCAGGAAACGGTTCGTGATATATCGATTAGATAATTCCACGGCACCAATAATGGCTTCGTCCTTTATCCTGACTTTATGATGCGTTTCATATTTTTCTTTTATTCCTCTTAAGATGGAAATAGCGCTTTCGTTATCTGGTTCATCAACCATTACTTTCTGGAAACGCCTTTCAAGGGCTTTATCCTGTTCGAAGTATTTTTGATATTCATCCAGGGTAGTCGCTCCAACAGCCCTTAATTCTCCTCTTGCCAGAGCGGGTTTTAAAATATTAGCCGCGTCCATTGCACCTTGTCCGCCTCCGGCCCCAACCAGGGTATGAATTTCATCAATGAAGAGCACAATATCACCTTCACTGGTAGTTACTTCCTTGATGACTGCTTTGAGTCTTTCTTCAAATTCACCTTTATATTTCGCTCCTGCAATCAAAGCGCCCATATCGAGGGCAAAGATTTGTTTGTTTTTCAGATTTTCGGGAATATCACCATCCACGATTCTGTGCGCCAGTCCTTCAGCGATTGCAGTTTTTCCTGTTCCGGGTTCACCCACAAGAATCGGATTGTTCTTGGTTCTTCTTGAAAGAATCTGTAGAATTCGCCTGATCTCTTCATCTCTTCCAATCACTGGGTCGAGCTTGCCATCCATGGCCAGCTGATTCAGGTTCCTCGAAAATTTATTTAGTGCATTGTAAGTGTCTTCCTGGCTCTGTGAGGTCACCCGTTCGCCCTTCCTGATCTCATCAATTGCCGCTTCAAGGGCTTTTTTAGTCACTCCCTGATCTTTAAGCATTCTTGATACTTTGCTTTCGGTATTGAATATCCCGATAAGTAAATGCTCAACACTAACGAAATCGTCCTTCATTTTTTTGGCGACTATAGACGCTTCGTTGAGGGCTTTTCCTGCAGCACGGGATAGCATGAATTCAGCACCGGAAACCTTGGGGTTACTCTGCAGTTCCTTGTCTACCATTTGTAACAGGAGGGAGCTATTAACGTTAAGTTTCTTGAGAATAAAGGGTAAAACATTCTGATCGACTTCAGAAATACCTTTAAAAATATGTTCGGTCTCAATCTGCTGATGTTCCATGCCCTGTGCAATTTGCTGGGCCTGTTGAATAGCTTCCTGAGATTTTATTGTATAGTTGTTAAAGTTCATCGTAGAATACTTTTTTATTTCTGAAGGGTCAATTATCTTACCATGCTGATTATCAAGACAAAATGACGGTTTGAAGGAGATTAATTCTGACTTTTAGTCAGTCTGTAAGAAAAAATCGATTTCTCGACCAAGTCTAAAACAATAGAATGGGATTCTGGAATAAATCAAAAGCTGAAAATAGTAATGACCGCTCATCCATGGTGAATTGGATCAGTTTAACGGAAGCATCTCAGCTTATTGATATTATTGAAAACTCACACCAGCGGCCACAGTTTATTTTCAAACATTCAACGAGATGTGGAATAAGCAGCATGGTTAAAGGTCAGTTCGTCCGTAATTATCCCTTTAAAGAGGAGGATGCTGATCTATACCTTTTAGATTTGCTGGCTTTCAGGCCACTTTCTCAGCATATCGCCGATGAGTTTAACGTCTGGCATGAATCGCCTCAACTAATCGTTATTCGGAATGGTGAAGTTGTTAAGCATGCATCACACGGAGCCATTCTCGAATTAGATATATAAAAAAAGAGGCTCTTTTAAAAGCCTCTTTTATATTGTTTAACCTTGCAGGTTATAAGAATTCAGGATCGATTTTAACCTGATCTTTATGTCCTCGCCGGTATCAAATACCATCTGTTCATCAGTAGGGAATGGTAATCTTCTGTTATTCAACAACTGAACATCTCGTTCTGTAAGTGCTCTTTCATCTCCTCTCATCCTTGCAAAAGAGTTCCTGAAATGGAATTCGCTATCCAATGGAAATGCATCCAATAACTGTCCTGAGCGTAAGTCTCTATATTCAACCCTGGCACTTACCCTGGCCGATTTCAATTGCTCTATTTCAAATACCCTGGCTCTCACATTTACTATTCTGTCTACCTTAATATCATTGCCAAGGCTATCCTGAGCCACGTTTCCTTGTTCATCGAGCAAATACTCCCAGCCGTCAACAATCTGTTTTTGCCTTAAGTGCATACGCTCCAACATTCGTTCGGGAGTCAGGTTGATCTGTCTCAACTGAAGTTGCATTCCGAAATCATATCGAACATTTTCCTGCGGTTGAGAATGATAGGCCGTCCAGAAATTATCCAGTCCGTAAGTCTCAAAACTCAATAGGTCCTGTTCAAGTTGTACCGGAATGATCTGATGCGTTTGATTATCGATTTCCACCAAAACAAAATCGATTCCGTTAAAATGAGCTTCCTGCATCAATGATCGTACGTCTTTATAGTTTGGCTGTATGTTTTCAATATAGGCCAGTTGATCATAAATGAATCGATAGTCCATTTTAGAGGTTGGATTCACCAGAAGCTCCTGTACGTTTGAATAGGTGTATTTTACCAAAACATCCCTGGTCTGAAATATCTCTTTGGAATAGTCCCTCATCGGAACACGGATTATCCGTTTACCAATCCTAAGTGGCATGAGTGGTTTGATGGCTTCCTGCCTGGCATCCATGTTGACATATATGTCATAGACCATCCTTAAATGTTCCGGATTGTCACTTTTCTTTAATTTATCGATCGTCCTAAGGTCGCGATCTACGGCTTTGTTATAGGATTCCTCAAGAAGAATAACAAATTTTTGTTTCCATTTGCGATCCTTGTTGTTGTGGAGCTTTTTCAGCGCATCACTAATCGCATGATCGTAATTGCCGCTGTGCATTGTTTTTTCAATATGCCTTCTACTACTGCATGATGCCAGTAAAGACAAAACAACTGTTAAGAGTAATAACCGTTTCATAAGCGCAGGTTTTATAGTTCTTACATCAAAATTCAATTATGATGCCAAAACCTACTAAAACGACGTGTTTTCGATAAAGTGTAAATGTAAACTACTGAAAAATAGAGATTTACTATTTTTTCTTCTTAGGATTAAAAACCGGTAATAATTGGGTTCTTACCTCCCCAAAGCCGATATGAACACCATCATTTTCGCAGTATCCTCTCATAATGACTGTATCATTATCCTGGATAAATTTCCGTTCGGTTTGATCGGTCATTATAAGCGGGTTTTCACCCCTCCAGGTCAATTCGAGCATGGATCCAAAAGAATCGGCGGTTGGGCCGGAAATTGTTCCACTGCCCATCATATCTCCTGAATTAACCGGGCAACCATTAATAGTATGATGCGCTAATTGTTGAGCCATATTCCAATACATATGCTTAAAATTAGACCTGGCTACGATCTTTTCTTTAGCACCTTTAGGCTGAATAGCAACCTCCAGGTTGATATCGAAACTCTTTTTCCCTTTAAATTGCAAGTAGTCAAGGGGCTTGGGATCCTGGTCCGGACCATCTACCCTGAATGGCTCAAGTGCATCTAAGGTTACGATCCATGGCGAAATGGAAGAGGCAAAATTCTTACCGAGAAATGGTCCGAGTGGGACATATTCCCATTTTTGAATATCTCTTGCGCTCCAATCGTTGAATAAAACCAGTCCGAATATATAATCCTCGGCTTCCTCAATTGGTATAGATTCTCCAAGATCATTGGCATCGGTTGTGATAAAAGCCATCTCTAATTCGAAGTCAACCATCTGGCTCGGACCAAAAACAGGAGCATCTGCTCCAGCAGGCATGGTTTGTCCTTGTGGACGGTGAATAGGAATTCTTGACGGGATTATTGAAGAACTTCTTCCGTGGTAACCCACCGGAAGATGCAACCAATTAGGCATTAGAGCATTTTCTGCTCCTCTGAACATGGTTCCAACATTGGTGGCATGTTCCTTACTGGCATAGAAATCGGTGTAATCACCAATATGAACCGGTAGTTGCATTTCGATCTCGTCTAATCGGAATAAGACAATCTCTTTATGTTTTTTGTTATTCTGTAATTCGGTATTGTTGCTGTCGAATATTTCTGCGACCCGGTTACGAACCAGTCGCCATGTTTTACGACCGTCGGCGATAAAATCATTCAAAGTATCCTGAAGGAAAATATCATCGGTCAATGGAATTCCTTTAAAATAGCCCAATTGATGCAAAGCTCCCAAATCGATGGCAGTATCACCAATGCGAGTTCCAATGGTTATTATATCGTCCCGGGTCAGGAAAACGCCAAAGGGTATATTCTGAATCGGGAAATCAGAATTTCGACTGACATGTAACCATGAATTCCGGTCGGGATTATTGGCTGATAATGGCATTTTCTATTTGTTGATTAGTTGTTATTAAATTCTATGTAAATATATGTTTTTTGAGTTATTAAACTAATGTATTTATTATTTTTGAATTCACTTAAATCCCATTCAATTTTTATGCGTCGAGATGAACAAATCTTTGAATTGATCCAGGCTGAATACGAACGTCAGCTCAATGGATTGGAGCTAATTGCATCAGAAAACTTCGTCAGTGACCAGGTACTTGAAGCAGCCGGTTCTGTATTAACCAATAAATATGCTGAAGGATACCCTGGAAAACGTTATTATGGTGGCTGTGAAGTAGTTGATGAGGTGGAGCTGTTAGCTATCGACAGGGCTAAGGAACTCTTTGGCGCAGCTTGGGCGAATGTCCAGCCGCATTCAGGAAGTCAGGCTAATACTGCGGTTTTTGCGGCATGCCTTAAACCAGGAGATACTATATT
The DNA here is from genome assembly GCA_013042625.1 of Flavobacteriaceae bacterium. Classification (GTDB taxonomy): domain Bacteria; phylum Bacteroidota; class Bacteroidia; order Flavobacteriales; family Flavobacteriaceae; genus SHLJ01. The sequence continues at coordinate 12,364 of JABDPU010000216.1, forward strand.
AGGTTTTGACCTATCGCATGGCGGACATTTAACCCATGGATCCCCGGTTAACTTCTCCGGGAAACTCTACAGGCCAACATTTTATGGTGTGAATAAAGAGACCGGGCGCATAGATTATAATCATCTTGCTGACATAGCAAAAAAGGAAAAACCAAACCTGATCATTGCCGGAGCTTCTGCATATTCCAGGGATATGGATTTTAAAGCCTTCAGGGATGTTGCCGACAGTGTTGGTGCCATTCTTATGGCCGATATAGCACATCCTGCGGGATTGATCGCTAAAGGAGTATTGAATGACCCGCTTCCACATTGTCATGTTGTTACTACAACAACACATAAAACACTGAGAGGTCCACGAGGCGGACTCATTATGATGGGTGAGAATTTCGAAAATCCATTTGGAATTCGATTGAAAAGTGGTAAGCTGAGAAAAATGTCCGGACTATTGGATTCAGCGGTATTCCCGGGGAACCAGGGTGGTCCGCTTGAGCATATCATCGCTGCCAAAGCTATTGCTTTTGGTGAGGCACTTTCCGATGAATTCATGTATTACATCCTCCAGGTGAAGAAAAATGCTGCAGCTATGGCGAAAGCACTTGTAGCCAAGGATTATCATATTATTTCAAGGGGAACAGACAATCATATGATGCTTATCGATTTGAGGAATAAAGATATCACTGGCAAGGAGGCCGAAGAAGCCCTTGGGAAAGCCGACATTACTGTGAATAAGAACATGGTGCCTTTTGATGATAAGAGTCCGTTTGTTACCTCCGGAATTCGTATTGGAGTACCGGCAGTAACCACCAGGGGATTAGCTGAAGAAGATATGGGCTATGTGGTTGATCTTATTGATGAGGCCATCACAAACTGGCAGGACGAAACCATTCTGAAAGGGATCGCTGAAAAGGTTAACAGCATGATGGAAGGCAAGCCCTTGTTTAATCAGTCTTCCTCAAATTCTGTGCTTTCATAAGCACCGAGGTCGGGAGGTGTTCCCCTGAGTACATTGTTAATATCGGTAGAAAGAATTCCGAAGTTAATTCCGGCACCATCTGAAACAGAGCCGTTAGGTATTTCGAGCATGTTATTCACAGCATCAAGAAATTCCGGATCCTGGTTAAAGATCACATTTTCATACAGGCCGAGATCATTGAAATCGTATTGAGAACCTGTAAAATTGTTATTGGGGTCGTTAAACCGGATCAGGCAATTGGTGAACTTAAAGTTAAAGGTATCGTCATTGTCTTTATCCAGTAACATTTCAGGATTGTCATTTCCAAAGATGATGCAATTGGTGAAGTTGGCTTCTTCCAAGGGGTTAGTGAATGTTGTATTGTCCTCATCTACAATGAAGTTATTCAGAAGAAGAGAAGGAAACTGCCTGAAACTGTTTGTCCAATAGTTGGCAATTGTAGAATGCACAAAATTATACCGCCCACCATATGTTCCTGCGAAAGAAGATTGACCACTTCTGTTCAATACCAAATTTTCACCATAGATATTTGTTCCGCGACCCAGGATTCCGAAGTTACTGGAATTATAAACCTTGCTATTGGTGACCGTCAATTTTGAAGGATCATCCATATTGCCATCGCAAAGAATACCTACTGTACTGTTTTTGATGGTTGCAAAATTGAAAGTATTATCCGTACTTCCGTTAAAAAGCCAGATGGTTTGCCATTGACCCGGAACTTCAGCAAAACCGGGTTCCAATCGGTCACCCTCAAAAATGACTTCGCCTTCCATGGCTTCAGGATCTAAACTAGGTGAACCGTTTACATTTAATGAAGCACCGTCGGTTATCAAGAGCCCTGAATTAGCATGAAAATGAATCCGAGCCCCTGCGTCAATATTTAGATCGTCACCATCATCAACTGCGGCATAACCATAGATGACATAAGGTTTTTCGTTGGTAAAATTGAGTTCTGAAGGTTCCAGGAAACGTCCCTGAATGGTAGTTTCATCATCCATACCATCACCATCCACATCAAAAACCAGGGTTTCAATTACATATTCCCCGGTTTCATTATCGAGGAAGCGCTGTGGATATATAAAAACGGCATCCTTGACCAGGGTGACCAAATCCACGGTTTGCAGGTTGGCCCCTGAATCGAATTCAATAACATCGGTATACAAGAACTGGGTTTCCGAGGAAACCAGGGTTTCAATATCTATTGTGGTTTCGATGAAGATGTACATGCTATCCTTGGCCAGAAGCTCGATATTCTCAAACTCTTTTCCGGCCATACCACCAGAACCCGTTAGTCCGTCTACATTCAAACGATACATAGAATTTTGCCCCTGTCCGAGTCGAAGGGTAGGGATAAGTATATCATTATTGCTTCGGTTGTATACCTTAAGATTATAGGTGCTTGATCCGATATTGGAAAACACCGTATCCAGGTAAACCGTATCCTTGGAGAATTCAAGGTTTCCTGTACTTGGTTCAAAATTAAAATCGGTGCGACAGGAACTCCAGAAGATCAAAAGGGACAGGGCCGCAACCAAAATGGATATACGCTTCATCAAGAATGATTTGTTGGGATAAAAATAAAACTTTTAAATCTACGAAATCGTATTCCGCAGCTTAATTATTTGAACAAATTCGAGATAGCCTCATTGATTCTTGTAGGCCTTTTAGATACAGCATCCATGAGGCACCAGGTCGTTTCGGCTCTTACCAACAATTTATTGGTTTCACTGTGATACATCTCAACAATTCTGGTCGAGGTGACGCCTTCGGCATCCTGAACAAAGGTTTTGATATTGATATAGTCATCGAGAATTGCGGAACCCTTATAATCTATGATATGTTTAACAACGACCCAAAAATAATCACTCAGCATATCATCAGTGGCCTCAGACATCCAGTGTGCTTTGGCTATATCCTGAACCCATTGCAGGTAAATTACATTGTTGACATGATTGAGATCATCAAGATGGTCGGGTTCTACCCGGACAGTATGTGTGTAAACCTGCATCTAATCTTCTATGATCTCCACTTCAAACAGCTTATCCCAATTCTTGCCAGTAACGAAGATAGTTCCTGTATCTGGATTGTAGGCAATTCCGTTTAGAACATCCAGTTTGGGATGTTGTTTAACTTCTTTTCGAAGTGGGGAGAAATCTATAACACCCTCAATGGCTCCTGACCCGGGATTGATGATAGCAACGCCATTTTTCTGATAGCGATTGGCAAAGATCTTCCCTTCGACCCATTCAAGCTCGTTCAGACCAATAATTTTTCCCTTATTGGTATAAGCCTGGATATAATCCATTTCCGACAAGGTCTCGGGGTTCAACCGCCAGATCTTTTCGGTACCATCAGATTTATATAGAACAGAGTTGTCATGACAAAGTCCCCAGCCTTCCTGGCTTTCACCATAGCGAAAACTTCCGGTTTTGTTCATCTCGGGAAGGTCATAAATAAATCCGGTTTTGTTCCGCCAGGTCAATTGATATACCTTATTGTTGAACACGGTCAAACCCTCACCGAAATAAACCTTGTCTAACTCTATATTCTTAATAACCTCACCGGTTTTATAATCGATCTTTCTGAGCTTTGATTCTCCGTTTTGACCTGTGCTTTCATAAAGAAAACCGTCATGAAATTCAAGGCCCTGAGTGTAGGAGGTTATATCATGGGGATAGGTATTGAGTAAGCGATACTTATAGATCTTTGGATTAGAATCATTGACAATAGTAAGGGTTCTTGAAATGGTATCTGTCCCGGACTCATATTTTACTATGGCTGTAAGCTCTTGTTTTCCCAGTTTAATCTTTTCCGGGACCTGTCCGTTTTCAATATGAGACCCGGAAAGTTGAAACTTAACAGATTCTATGGTTTTATTTTTCTTGTTGACAAGTTCAAATTCTATCGGACTACCTTTTACGAATACATCCTTTTTGGCCGTTGTCTTCAATGAGAAATCTGATTTTCTCTGATTCTGATCAGGTTCACATCCAATAGAAATCAGAAGTAAAAGGCTTAGCAGGTATAATAATTTCGCACTCATTAAAAAGGTGTTATACGAGCAATTTATTCATATAAAATCAATTAAAAAAATGCTTATGATAATTTTAAATTGGTGTATCTTTGCATGAGGCAAGTCCTACACAACCAGCTCCTGTTGAATCCTCCAGGGCGGGAACGCAGCAAAGGTAGACGGTCGTAGCGGTGTGATGTAGGTAGCTTGCCTTTTTTTGTGGAATAAATTCACGAATAAATCGTAATTTCCTTCCGATTTTAAGAACTTATGAAAAAGGTGATATTGGTTACCGGAGGCTCCTCCGGAATTGGAAAATCGATCTGCGAATATCTTCATACGAGGGATTATAAGGTTTATGGAACCAGTCGAAATCCGGATCGGTATAGTGATTTTGATTTCAATCTGATAGCCCTTGATGTAACCGACGAACAGTCTGTAGAGCGATGTATTGCAGAGGTGATGGACCAGGCTGGCCGGATCGATGTATTGATCAATAATGCGGGTGCAGGAATTACAGGTCCGTTTGAAGAGGTACCCAATTCGGAAATCAGGAAAAATCTGGAAACCAATTTTATTGGCCCGGTGAGTATGATGAAGGCTGTTCTCCCGATTATGAGGAAACAGAATTCAGGTAAGATCATTAATATTACTTCAATAGCAGCTTATATGGGATTACCCTTCAGGGGAATCTATAGTTCGGGTAAGGCTGCACTTGAGGTTTTAACCGAAGCCATCAGGATGGAGGTTAAGGCATTTAATATTGAAGTTACAAATCTCGCTCCGGGCGACTTTGCCACCAACATTGCGGCAGGTCGATTTCACTCAGAGGTCGATCCCAATTCGGCTTATGGTGAAACTTATGGTAGAATTCTGAATGAAATCAATGAACATGTTGATTCCGGTAGAGATCCTCTGGAAGTAGCGAAAGCCGTTGAAAAAATCATTAGAATAAGTCAAATTAAACCGCACTATACAGTTGGAGCATTCGTGCAAAAGTTTTCCGTAGTTCTTAAATCCATTCTTCCGCAGAAAATCTTCGAAAAATTACTTCTCAGGCATCATAAATTGTAAGTGGGTTAGCCGTTGTTGGTTGTTAATATATTTTGACAAGTTTTGAAATATTGTCAATGCTATTAGTTGTAAATTCGCTCCAAAATAAAACCTGATCAGCATCCTATGAAATTCTTTATCGACACGGCAAATCTCGACCAAATAAAAGAGGCCCAGGATTTGGGAATACTTAACGGAGTAACCACAAACCCGTCTTTAATGGCCAAAGAAGGTATAACCGGAAAGGCGAACATCATAAATCATTACAAAACCATTTGCGATATAGTGGAAGGTGATGTTTCTGCAGAGGTTATTGCTACCGATATGGAAGGCATGATCAGGGAAGGTGAAGAATTGGCGGCATTACATGATCAGATTGTGATCAAACTCCCTATGATCAGGGATGGTATAAAGGCATGTTCTTACTTTTCCAAGAAGGGGGTTAAAACCAATGTCACTTTGGTCTTTTCTCCGGGGCAGGCTATTTTGGCTGCCAAAGCGGGCGCAACTTATGTTTCACCATTTATAGGGCGTCTGGATGATGTTTCGACAGACGGATTAAATCTGATTGCAGAGATCAGATCTATTTATGATAATTATAATTTCAAAACTCAAATCCTGGCGGCTTCCATTCGTCATACTATGCATATCATTGACTGTGCGAAAATTGGTGCAGATGTGATGACCGGACCACTTAATTCAATCATGGGCTTGTTAAAACATCCATTAACTGATATCGGATTGGAGAAATTCCTGGCAGACTATGCCAAAGGGAATCAATAATTTTATTTATAAGAGGCTGAATTGCTAAGGTCAGCAATTAAACGATCGGCTTCAGACCGGAATAAATTGATATTCGGATGAATGATCATCATATTATTCCCAACACTCATGGCTTTGTAGATATTATAAAGCGCCAGGTTTTTAACCGCATTTTCCGGATTTTTAAGCATAAACTCGTGCTGCTTATTGAAATTGTTCTGATCAAGCATTCTTCGCCAACTTGAGAATTTCTGGGCATTTACATTCACCGAAATAAAACGTACGTTGGGATATTGGTCCTTTAATGCCCTTACTTTTGCATGACTGTCACTGGCGTGCATTTTATTGGCTTTAGTCCAGAAATAGACTACAGTTGGCCCGTTAATCATCTGATGAATCGGTAAGACCTCATTTTTAGCATTGACCAGTTCAAGTTCAGGGAAGGGTTCGCCTGGTCTTAATTTTTTCAGTGTTTTGTAAAAATCGGTGATATAATCGCTGAACTCCGAATTAGAACATTTCTGAATAAAAGAGGTATATATGGCATCACATTCCTCCGGTGAACTTGAGTTAGACAAGAAATTCCGGGTCGAATATTTCAACAGGTTGTTCTTCACAGATTCATTGCCGATAAGGCTATCGATCAGGAGTAATTTACTCATATTATAATGAACAGAGTGTCTGTTAAACAGCGTATCTCTGGTTATATCGATATAGCGCTTCATAGCCAGGTTATTGAAATGCGGAAACAGGAAATTATAATACGGATAAAAATCTTTCAGGTCTTCATCATCATAATTGATTTCCGTCCTAAAGTTGAAATATCCTTCGGGGAGCATATCATAACTCGTATATTTTTTACCGAAATGACGGAATGGATAAATCTCCTTGTGCGCAAAATAATCATAGTCGATACCGGCGTTGGACACTTTTTCGAATAAAGGAGAAACGGGATATTTACTATTGAAGTACTCCAGTTTCGATCGACGCTCGTCACGCATGGAGTCCAAAACCTTTACAAATTCATCAGGAGGAAGATCCTTTCCCATCTCGTACATAGGGCGATTCTTCCTTTCGATTTCAATGAAAAGCTCCAGCAGGAAATTATTCTTCTTAGAGCCTTTTCCACTGAATACAAGGGATTCATCAAAATCAAAGGTATTCAGCCTTATCATGATACTATCACTTGGCTCTACCAGAACAACCTGGTATTCACCACCGTGAACAAAAGAAAAGAGTCCGGGATCAAGGTTTTCGAAAGAATAGGAGAACCGGTTGTTTTCATCCAGATACAGGGTATCAACAACCTGGCTCGAATCGTACAGTATGAGGTGATCATTATTCGGATTGATAACCTCGCCTCCAAAGAAAGCGGAGCCACAATTTGAATTTCGATTCGAACAGTTTAGTAAAGTTAGTCCTATAAGCG
>JABDPU010000225.1 GCA_013042625.1 Flavobacteriaceae bacterium
AATAACTGGTATGATAAAACTGCGAATTCATTCGTGTATTGCGCCGAAGATCAGTCGGTAACATCAGTTGGAACACCAACCGATGCAGGAAAGATGTCACCTCATCGAATGATTTCTTCCACCGTTACAGATGAAAACCGGCTTTTTACACAAATGCGTGGAAAAACTATAGGCATTTCCATTAAGGATCGTGGAGCTGTTCTTCCAGCCGGGCATACGGCAAATGCTGCCTATTGGTTCCAGGGGGCAAATGAAGGAAACTTTATCAGCAGTACATATTATATGGAAGAACTTCCAAGATGGGTAACACGATTCAATAATTCCAAAGCTGTTGAGAATTACTTGAAAACCTGGAATACCCTATACGATATCAATACCTATTCTGAAAGTGGTGATGATATGAATGCTTTTGAATGGGGGTATGATGGTAAGGAGGCACCGACCTTTCCTTATGAGCTTGACAAACTAGCTCAGTTCAATGGAAATTTTGACATTCTCAAAACTTCACCTTACGGAAACAGTATTGTCACTGATTTCTCTATTGAAGCTTTAAAGAATGAAGATTTAGGCAAGGATTCTGACACCGATTTTTTAGCCATTAGTTACTCAAGTACCGATTATATAGGGCACAATTTTGGAGTAAATTCAAAAGAGGTTCAGGATGTGTATCTCAGGCTTGACCTTGAAATCGAAAAACTTTTAAACACCCTTGATAAAGAAGTGGGAGAAGGAAATTACACTGTTTTTCTTACTTCCGATCATGGAGCGGTCAATGTACCGAATTATTTAAAATCTGTTGGAATTCCTGCCGGACTGATCGATGGTGATATGGTTAAGAATAAATTTCTGACCTTTCTTGAAGATGAATTCGGAAGTACAAAGGTTGTAGCCAATGCCAGTAATAATCAGATGTTTTTAGATCGCACAGAACTTAAACGATTAAAACTAGACCTTGATGAAGTATGTGGGAAGATCGTTGATGAACTGATAACTTACGATCATATAGATAAGGCCTTTGCGTCCAAAACAATTAATAATGGAAGTTTTACTGAGGGTATTGAGTTGTTATTGAAAAATGGATATAATCAGAAACGATCCGGCGAAGTTATAGTCGTAAACAATCCGGCTTTTATCTCGTATAGCGAAACAGGGTCAACACACGGTTCGGGACTGAATTATGATACCCATGTTCCTATGTTGTTTTATGGAAGTGGTGTTAAGGCTGGTGAATCTGTTCAATATGTTCGAATAGTTGATTTGGCACCAACCATCTCAGCCTTATTAGGTATTTCATTTCCGAATGCTGCAACAGGAAAACCGTTGGAGTTTGTTCTGGATTAGGCTTTTAGTTCCTCGTTAATAGATTCTATATATTTTAGAAGTTCTTCACCACCAGTTTTCTTTAACGCTGAGGTAATAAAGTAGTTGGGTGTTGGATCCCAGTCTTCTTTTAGTTTATCCAAATAATTATTGACATGCTTTATAACAGCTTTTGGTTTAAGCTTATCAGCCTTGGTAAACACCATGGAAAACGGTATTTGGTTTTCGCCCAGCCACCGCATAAATTCCAGGTCAATCGATTGTGGATCATGACGAATATCTATCAGGACAAAAGCTGATATCAGCTGCCGTCGTTTCTCGAAATAGGCGGTTATGAAATTCTGAAAAGTTTTTCTTTCTTTTTTAGAGACTCTTGCGTAACCATAGCCTGGCAGATCGACTAAATGCCATGAATTGTTAATCAGGAAATGATTGATCAGCTGCGTTTTTCCAGGACGCCCTGAAGTCTTTGCCAGGTTCTTTCTCTGGGTAAGCATATTGATCAGAGACGATTTGCCAACATTGCTTCTGCCAATAAAAGCATATTCGGGAAGTTTGGAATCAGGACATTTTGATACATCTTGATTACTGACGATAAATTCGGCAGATTTGATTCGCATAATACTGGTTTAGTACCCTCGATCCTTTAGCCATTTCAACATGATCCTGTTGAACTCTTCGGGATGCTCCATCATGGCCGCATGGCCACATTTATCGATCCAGAACAGATCGGAATCGGAAAGTAATTCATGAAATACCTCTGCTACTTCGGGAGGCGTAACCGTATCATTCTTCCCCCAGATAATGCAAGTTGGCGTATACATATCCGGAAGATCTTTAGCCATATTATGCCTGATGGCACTCTTGGCTATGGCCAGGGTCTTGACCAATTTATTTCGGTCGTTCACAGTGGCGTATACATCATCAACCAGTTCTTTGGTTGCAACGGCCGGATCATAAAAAACCTCTTGAGCCTTTTTCTTTATAACCTCATAATCACTACGCTTGGTGTAACCGCTACCCATTGCGCTTTCATAAAGTCCGGAACTTCCAGTGATAACCAGTGCTTTTACCTTTTCAGGGAAGAGTTTTGTATGATAAAGACCAATATGACCACCCAATGAATTTCCAAGTAAAATCACTTCATCATAATCTTTGTAGTCGATGAAATCCTTTAAATAGGTTGCAAAACTTTTGACGTTGGTTTTTACCAGGGACATCGTATATATAGGCAGTTCAGGTATGACAACCTTGTAACCCTTATTACTAAAAAAATCTGCAACAGCATCAAAATTACTGAGCCCTCCCATCAATCCGTGAAGGATGATAATAGGAGTGCCTTCACCTACTTCGTAATAGCTGTATTGCCCTTCTTTTCTAAGATCTTTCATATTAGTTCAATCCCTGAATTTTCCTCCGCAAAGCTAAACATTTTTATTGACAAACATTATCAACCCACCTGTATGTAAAGCCAGTCGGAAGTTGAAATTGCCATGAGCAGACCATTCCTTTGAGTCAGAATTCAAAATATTAGCTAAATACCTGAAAATTAAAGGATTGTTGACTAAAAATTTCAATTCTCATGCGTTATAAAGATCACTTTCAAAATCGCTGGAATCTCACAAATAATCGAATAAAACCCGCGGTTCATAGAAAATTATTAACAAAGTGGTAAAAAGTGGTAAAAAGTGGTAATATTTTTATTAGATTTGGTGCTTATACATTAAAAACAAGGAGTAAACGTTGAAGTCGCTGATAGGGACATACGAGTGTAAAGCTGATGCCAAGGGGCGTATTATGCTGCCTTCGGCATTGAAGAAACAACTGGCATACGTTTCTGACAAAGGCTTTGTGCTTAAGCGCGCTGTATTCCAACCTTGCCTCGAGTTATACCCGATGAGTGAATGGGATGCTTTAATGGTCAAGGTTAATAAGCTTAACCGTTTCAAGAAAAAGAACAACGATTTTATCAGACGATTTACTGCGGGTGTACGGGCTATTGAGCTTGATGCCTCAGGCCGACTGCTGGTACCAAAAGACCTTGTCAATTTCGCCAACATAAACAAAGAGGTGGTATTGTCGTCAGCAGTCAACATTATTGAAATATGGGACAAGGATAAATATGAACAGGCTATTGATGATGCAACCATTGATTTTGCTGATCTGGCCGAGGAAGTAATGGGACAAGATGATCATGACGATATATCATAAACCGGTATTGCTGACCGAATCTGTTGAAGGGTTGGGAATTAAGCCTGACGGTATGTATGTGGATGTAACTTTTGGCGGAGGAGGTCATAGTAAAGCAATCCTGGATCAGCTTGGTCCGGATGGTAGACTCATTGCCTTCGATCAGGATAAAGATGCCCTTGCCAATACAATTCATGATGAAAGGTTTTTATTGATCAATGAGAATTTCAAACATATAAAAAGGTTCTTAAGATTTCATGGAATCAAGCAGGTGGATGGAATATTGGCCGATTTTGGAATATCTTCTCATCAGATAGACGAACCCGAGCGCGGTTTTTCCACCCGTCACCAGGGAAGGCTTGATATGAGGATGAATCAGGATGATCCAGTTTCAGCTTTCGAGGTTGTTAATGAATATGATGAAGGAGAACTTCGATCAATCTTCTATCAATATGGTGAGTTGAGAAAGGCTCCGGTTCTCGCAAGACGAATCATAGAAGGAAGACAGCAGGCCTCTATAGAAATGACTTCCGACCTCAATGAAGTCCTCAGACCAGTTCTGCCAAAACGCCGGGAAAATAAAATTTTAGCCCAGGTGTACCAGGCTATACGAATTGAGGTCAATAGAGAATTAGATGCTCTAAAAGAATTTTTGCTCCAGACTACTCAATTAATAAAACCAGGAGGGCGCCTCAGCATTATTTCCTATCACTCGCTCGAAGATCGTTTAGTCAAACGATTTATGCGGAATGGTTTGTTTGAGGGTGAACCCGAAAGGGATATATATGGTAATGTAGAGGTTCCATTCAAAAGAATTGGTAAGCTTATCATTCCATCAGAAGAAGAAATAGAAGCCAACAGCAGGGCCAGAAGTGCTAAACTTAGAATTGCTGAGCGTAATTAATGGTAAAGAAAAGTATATACAGCGTTTTAAGGGGGACGTTTTTAATCAGTGACGATTCATTCAAGAATTGGCGGCTGATCTTATTCCTCTCCTTTCTAGCTATAATAATGATTGCCAGTTCACATTCAGCAGATCGCAAGGTGCATAAGATCGCTCAACTGAACGAAGAGGTAAAAGAATTAAGGTCATTATTTGTTGACGGCCGTTCCAAATTAATGCGACTTAAAATGGAGTCTAACGTTAGAAAGGAATTGGCTGTAAAAGGAATCATTCCATCAGAAAAACCACCTGTCAAGGTATTTATTAAAACACAAAACTAGGAATCGCTTTGGAAGGCAGCGAAAAGAACATATTGAACCGATTGTATTTTGTAGCAGGATGTATGTTCATCTTCGCTCTTTTGGTCGTGTTCAAGCTGTTTAAAATACAGTTTGTCCAAGGGGATTTGTATCGCGGACTGGCTGAGGAAAGAACAATCAAGAATGTTGTCATTCCGGCTAACAGGGGGAATTTATATGCGGCAGATGGAAGTCTGCTGGCAACCTCGGTACCCAAGTATGATATTCGGTTTGATGCGGTGACGCCTAAACAAAAAACCTTTGAGGATAATATCGCGGCCCTTGCAGATGCACTTTCAAAATTCCATGGAAAACCCGAAAGCCGTTATTTGCAAAACCTCAGAAAAGCCCGAGCCGATAAGAACCGTTATGTCCTCCTGGCACGTAATTTAAGTTATACAGATTATCTGAAATTTCGTCAGTTTCCACTATTAGAACTTGGTGCATTCAGAGGCGGACTGATAGTCGAGCAAAACACCAAGCGCGAACATCCAATGGGGGGAATTGCCCAACGAACAATCGGTTATGAACGTATCGATGATCAGGGTAACGTTACCCGACCCGGTATTGATGGAGCTTTTGGTGAGAAATACTTAAGAGGTTCTGATGGCCGTCGTCTGAAGCAGCGTATTGGAAAAGGACAGTGGAAGCCTATTGAAGACTACAACCAGATTGAGCCCAAAGATGGTTATGATGTGTATACAACCATCGATGTGAATATCCAGGATATTGCCCATCATGCCTTATTGGAACAACTTGAATATTATAAAGCCGATCACGGCTGCGTGGTGGTCATGGATGTTAAATCTGGAGAAGTAAAGGCAATATCAAACCTTGGGAAAGGCACAACCGGAAAATATTATGAAAGGCGGAATTATGCGGTTTGGGAGAGTCACGAACCCGGTTCAACCTTTAAGCTTATGGCTGTTGCAGCGGCTCTGGAAGATAAGGTAATTGATACCAGTGACATTGTTGATACCGAAAAAGGAATAATCAAGTTTTACAATGACTATGTCAGAGATTCCAGGGATGGTGGATATGGGAAGATATCTGTTTCGGAAGCTTTTGAAGTATCCTCAAATACCGGGATAGTCAAGGCAATCTATGAAAATTACAAAGACGACCCGAAAAAGTTTGTCAATCGCCTTCAGAAAATGAACCTGGATGAAAAACTGGATTTACCTATAATAGGAGAAGGTGAACCGGTCATTCCTCATCCGGATGATGAGGAAAGCATGTGGAGTGGTTTGTCATTACCCTGGATGGCCTATGGATACGGGGTATCTTTTACACCTTTACAAACCCTGACTTTTTATAATGCAATAGCCAATGATGGCGAGATGGTCAGGCCTCGGTTTTTAAAAGAGGTTAAAGAATTTGGCCGCAATATTGAATCCTTTGACAAGGAGGTTATCAATAAACAGGTCTGCTCGCCGGAAACCATTAAAAAGCTGAGGCAGTTATTGGTCAATGTGGTTGAGAAAAAGCATGGAACCGGCAATAGACTGTATTCAGAGAATTTTTCAATGGCCGGGAAAACAGGAACCTGCCAGAAGGACTATACCAACAAAGACCTTTTAAACTATATCTCTTCCTTTGCCGGATTTTTTCCTGCAGAAGATCCCAAGTACTCATGCATTGTTGTGATTCACGAACCGGATAAGAGTGTAGGTTATTATGGAGCGGATGTGTCTGGCCCTGTCTTCAAAAAAATCGCTCAAAAAATTTATACCGATACACCAAAGAAAGATGACATTCCTGATCTCAATGAACCTAACCCAGGTATTGATGAGGATTTTGAAGGCTATTATGCCATCGCTCAAAAATATATAACCATAATGCCCGATCTCAATGGATTACCGGGGATGGATGCCTTATCTCTTCTTGAGAATATGGGAATGAAGGTGAAACTGGTTGGAAGTGGTAAAGTGCGCTCACAATCTATTCCGAAGGGAACAAAACTTAGTAAGAATCAAACCATTGTACTCGAACTCTCTTGAATGAATTGAAGAACATATTGTATAAAGTGAATATCAATGCTGTTGTTGGAAGCACCGGTATTGATGTAAGCGGAATTCAATTCGATTCTAGAAAGGTTCGTCCATCCGAAGTATTTGTTGCTATTGTAGGAACTGAAGTTGATGGCCATGAGTATTTAGATCAAGCCATTGCAAATGGTGCCCTTGCCGTTGTTTGTGAGAGCTTACCAGCGAAACTGATGGATGGGATCACCTATGTGGAGGTTAACAGCACATCGAAGGCCCTGGCGATAATGGCTTCGAATTTCTATGGAGTTCCTTCAGAAAACCTGAAACTTATAGGTGTTACCGGTACAAATGGTAAGACTACAATTGCAACATTGTTATATCATTTGTTTAAGAAGGCAGGTTACAAAGTAGGATTACTTTCTACCGTTCGCATAATGGTAGATGATGAAGAGTTTAAAGCAACCCATACTACCCCTGATCCGCTAACAATTAATAAATATCTGAAGGCCATGAATGAGGAAGGCGTTGAGTACTGCTTTATGGAAGTGAGCAGTCATGGCATCCATCAGAAACGAACCGAAGGCCTGGTTTTTGCCGGAGGTATTTTTACAAACCTGTCCCACGATCACCTTGATTATCATAACACCTTTGCCGAGTATAGAGATGTGAAGAAAGCACTCTTCGATCAACTACCCGGTTCGGCCTTTTCATTGGTTAATACCGATGACAAGAACGGTTTATTCATGCTCCAAAATACCAGTTCAAAAAAATATACATATGCCCTGAAAAATTATGCCGACTACAGGGGGCAGATCTTAGAGAATCAGTTAAGCGGACTACTCCTGAAAATCAATGATAATGAAGTATGGGCCAGGCTGATAGGGAACTTCAACGCCTATAACTTGCTGGCTATTTACGGAGCAGCAGATCTGTTGGGACTAGAGACTGTTGAGATCCTGAGGTTAATCAGCGAGTTGGATAGCGTGAGCGGACGATTCCAGTATTTGATCTCCGAAGATAATATCACCGCCATTGTTGACTATGCTCATACTCCCGATGCGCTTAAAAATGTACTCGAGACCATCAATAGTGTTCGAACCAAGAACGAAACATTGATTACTGTGGTTGGTTGTGGAGGAGACCGTGATAAAGGCAAGCGTCCCAAAATGGCTCATATCGCTTCCACCTTGAGCAATAAAGTGATTTTTACTAGCGATAATCCCCGGACAGAATCTCCGGAATCTATTATTGAGGACATGGAAGCTGGCGTTGAGCCGCAGTATTTCAACAAGACATTATCGATTGTTGATCGAAAACAAGCTATAAGAACGGCCTGCCAGTTGGCACAGCCCAATGATATCATCCTGGTGGCTGGTAAAGGCCATGAAAATTATCAGGAGATCGACGGTAAACGAATAGATTTTGATGATTTCAAAATCGTAGATGAATTATTAAAACAATTGCAGAAATAAGTATGCTGTACTACTTGTTCGAATATTTGGAAAATGAATTTCAGTTCCCTGGAGCTTCTCTGTTTGGATATATATCCTTCAGAGCGGCAATGGCGATTATTCTTTCGTTACTTATTTCGACCATCTACGGAAAACGAATAATAAGGTTTCTACAGAA
>JABDPU010000229.1 GCA_013042625.1 Flavobacteriaceae bacterium
CCAATCCTGGGAGAAGTTAAAATGACTGTGACACAGATCAGTGCCGGGAAACAACATAACGCCATTCCGGCCGAATTAGATCTTGTAATCGATGTCAGGGTAAACGATAGATATACAAATAAGGAAATCGAGGCCATCCTTGAAAAGAATGCGCCATGCAAGTCTATCAAAGCCAGAAGCCTGAGACTTAATTCATCTTCAATTCCTCAACATCATGAATTAGTAAAAGCCGGGATTGAACTAGGCAGAAACACTTATGGTTCGCCAACTTTATCGGATCAGGCTGCGCTATCCTGTCCTTCTGTTAAACTTGGACCGGGAGTTAGCAGAAGATCTCATATGGCAGATGAGTATATTTTAATTCCTGAGATCGAAGAAGGAATAGACATATATATAAACATATTGAAGAAAATTATATAAAAACGAAGAATATGAAACTTTGGGAAAAAGGCCTTGCTGTCAACGATAAAATTGAGAGATTCACTGTGGGTGATGATAGGGAAACCGATATGCACCTGGCTTGGTATGATGTCCAGGCCTCTGTTGCTCATGCACAGATGCTTGAAAAGGTTGGCTTGATCGATAATGATGAGTTGAAAGCTTTGCTCAGTGGACTTAATTTGTTAAAAGAAACGATCGAAAAAGGGACATTCAGAATTGAATCTGAATTCGAGGATGTTCATTCAAAAATTGAGTATGAACTCATTAAATCTCTTGGAGATAATGGAAAGAAAATCCATACTGCAAGATCCAGGAACGATCAGGTATTGGTAGCCATGCACCTGTATTTCAAAGATAAACTGGAAACCATTCATACTAAAGTCAAAACCTTATTCGATACACTGATAGAGCTTGGTGAAAATCACAGGGATCATTTCTTGCCTGGATATACTCATTTTCAAAGAGCAATGCCCTCGTCTTTTGGTTTGTGGTTTTCGGCTTATGCAGAAATATTGATAGATGATGTATACCAGTTGCAAGCGGCTTATAAAATCGTTGATCAAAATCCTCTTGGTTCGGCAGCGGGATATGGAAGTTCATTTCCAATTGACCGGGACGAGACAACAAAAGCTTTAGGTTTTTCTAATTTGAAAATTAACAGCATCGCTGCTCAATTAAGCAGAGGTAGGAGTGAACGAGCCGTGGCCGGCTGTATGTCGGGTCTGGCCTCTACACTTAATAAATTTGCGACCGATATCTGCACTTTCGTTAACCAGGAATTCAATTTCATTTCATTTCCTGATAGCTTAACCACGGGCAGCAGCATTATGCCTCATAAAAAGAATCCTGATGTTTTCGAACTTATTAGAGCTAAAGCAAACAGCATCAAGGCCATCCAGCACCAACTCATGATGCTTACTACGAATCTAACAAGCGGATACCATCGGGATTTTCAATTGCTAAAGAAACCAATTATAGATGCAGTTGAGGATACTATTGATATGCTTGATATTTTTTCTTTTGCCATCAAACAGATCGAGGTAAAACAACTGGATCCTAAATCACCCGAATTTGCACACTTGTTTTCGGTTGATTCTATAAACAAACTTGTTCAGAACGGGATGCCATTCCGAGACGCTTATTTAGAAATTGCACAAGCCATTCAAGATAATACATACCAGCCTGATCCCGATCTGAAGCATACCCATATTGGAAGTATTCATAATTTGGGGTTGGACAGGATCAAGGCAAAGTTTCCACCCATATTGGACAAATAAAAAAAGACATCCTATTGAGGACGCCTTTTTCAATATTAATCAAATATTCCAAATTAAATTATTGTGGATTGTCCTAAATGTATGTTCTTGAAATTGATATTTGAATCATTGGGGTTTTGAATAAAATCTTCAATGAAATCTCCAACTAACCTGGTTGTAACCCGATCGTTTTCCGGGTTGAGATCCGGAGTAGTAATTTTAAGGCTTATGGAACGCTCTACAGCACGATTGATCAAGTCAGCTTCCTCGTAAAGTTCGAAATGCTCCAGTAGCATGGCTGCCGATAAAATGGATGCCAACGGATTTGCAATACCTTTATCCTTAGCCTGGGGGTAGGAGCCATGAATAGGCTCAAATAGGGCATGCTTTTCACCCACAGAAGCTGATGCCAGCAAACCGATTGAACCGCCAATTACGCTGGCTTCATCACTGATTATATCTCCAAACATATTCTCCGTAAGAATTACATCAAACTGGTTGGGATTTAATATAAGCTGCATGGCTGCGTTGTCAACAAACATAAAATCAAGCTCCACATCTGTATACTCCTTCGCTAGCTCAGTAACGACCTTTCGCCATAATCTTGAACTTTCCAATACGTTGGCCTTGTCAACAAGGGTTACTTTATTTTTTCTTGATTGGGCGGCTTTGAATGCGAGATGTGCAATGCGCTCAATTTCTTCTCGTGAATATTCACATAGATCTGAAGCGGTATTTCCATCTTCACTGATCTGTTTTTTACCGAAGTAAATTCCACCTGTTAGCTCACGATAAATGCTGATGTCGGTGCCGCTGATTATTTCTGATTTCAGAGGTGATTTATCAACTAACTTATCATAAGCTTTCACAGGCCTTATATTGGCATATAACCCCAGTGATTTTCTCAATTGTAGTAATCCTTGTTCAGGCCTGACCTTGGCCGATGGATCATTGTCATATTTTGGATCTCCTATAGCCCCAAACAGGACGGCATCACAACTTTCACAAAGATCCAGGGTGTCTTCCGGTAATGGATTACCGGTTTTATCTATAGCTATTGCCCCAACATCAGCATATTTAAATTTAATGTTATGTTGGAATTCCAAAGCGATCGCGTTTAAGGCCTTAATCGCTTGTTCGGTTACTTCTGGTCCAATGCCATCACCTGGTAAAACCGCAATGTTTAGTTTCATATCTGCACCTTTAAGCTTGTTCAAAAGCTTCTATTTTATCTTTTTTACTCAGAAGGAAATCGATATCATCATAACCATTCAACAAGCAGGTTTTCTTGTAAGGATCGATATCAAAATGCTCCTTTATTTCTTCATCTGCCAACCCGATCGTTTGATTTTCTAAATCGACTTCCAATTCCTTCCCAGGGTTTTCAGAAACCGTATTCAACAGTTCTTTCAAAAAACTGTCGGACACCTGTACAGGCAAAATTCCATTATTTAATGCATTTCCCCTAAAAATATCAGCAAAAAAACTGGATACTACAACCTTAAAACCATAATCTGCTAAGGCCCAGGCTGCATGTTCCCGGCTGGATCCACATCCAAAATTATCCCCGGCCACTAAAATACTACCTGAATACGCGGGGTTATTTAAAACGAACTCATGATTCACTTCACCCGATTTATGGTATTTCCAATCCCGAAACAGGTTCTTTCCGAAACCAACCCTATCGGTCGCTTTAAGAAACCTGGCCGGAATGATCTGGTCTGTATCGATATTTTCGATAGGAAGTGGGACAGCTTTTGATATCAATCGACTGAATTTTTCCATCAATTGAGTTGTTTCGTTATGTCTATAATTTTTCCTTCAACAGCTGTTGCAGCTGCAACAAGCGGACTGGCCAGAAGCGTTCTTGCTCCCTGACCTTGCCGGCCTTCAAAATTCCGGTTTGAAGTCGATACACAATATTCTCCCTGTGGAATTTTATCATCGTTCATGGCAAGACAGGCTGAACAGCCGGGTTGCCTTAGCTCAAAACCAGCCTCCATAAAAATATCTCTCAGACCTTCCTCTTCAATTTGAGCTTCTACCTGTTTGCTTCCAGGAACTAACCA
>JABDPU010000231.1 GCA_013042625.1 Flavobacteriaceae bacterium
GCCTTTTGTTTTAGGGCCTCAAAGAAGAATTCCTGGAACTTGTCCTCAATATTTCCAAGGTCATCATCAGGGGTACGATTAAAATCGACCTGTGAATAAGCCAATTGGGATGCTCCCAGGCTTAGGATCAATATCAGGATATTTATTGCTCTCAACATAATCAGTCACTGCCTAAATTAGCAAAATTCAAGAAGCAGGGGTTTAAATTATACTATTTTTAACGCCTATTGATGGCCAGTACTTCCAAAGCCTCCCGCACCGCGATCGGTTTCTGAAAGGATTTCGGTTTCATCCCATTCGGCACGTTCATGTTTCGCTATTACCAGCTGTGCAATTCGTTCTCCATGGGTAATAGTAACCGATTGCCCGGATAGATTCACAAGAATCACACCAATTTCTCCTCTGTAGTCGGCATCAATTGTTCCAGGCGTATTCAAAACGGTCAAGCCTTTTTTTAAAGCCATGCCACTTCTGGGCCTCACCTGGGCTTCATACCCAGCGGGCAGTTCAATATGCAGACCGGTTTTTATCAAGCCCCTTTGAAGGGGTTCCAACTCAGCCGGGGCTTCCAGGTTTGCCTTGAGGTCCATCCCCGCTGAATATTCGGTTTCATAAGCCGGCAGGTCATTACCTGAGGTATTGATCACTTTAATTTTCATCTCGATTTAATAATTTGTTTGATTTGAGCTTTCTCCTGTGTCCAGACCAAAATAAGGAAGACGATCAACATCCCAATACCAACTGCATAGTTTTGTCTGAAGAGGTAAAAATATATGGTCGAAAACCCGATAGATAAAATCAGATAGCTTCCAATTTTTTTCAGATTATACGGTATCGGATAATATTTCCTTCCGAAGTAGAAAGACAGCAACGCCATAACCGCATATGCTGCAAGGGTTGCCAAAGCCGAACCTTTATAACTGATGACAGGTATCAGAATAATATTCAGTGACAAGGTAACAATCGCTCCGAAGACCGATATATAAGCGCCGAATTTGGTGCGATCTGTAATTTTGTACCAGACGGACAGATTATGGTAAATCCCAAGAAAAAGATACGCCATTAATAATACCGGGACTACCCACATGGCCTCCCAGTACGGTTCATCCCGAATGATAATAGGTTTGATCAGATCGGCTGATACAACCACTAATAACAATATAAAAGAGCCAGTGATAACAAAGAACTCAAGGATTTTTGCATAGTTTTTTTGTGGGTTTTCCGTATTGGCATGTTTAAAGAAATAAGGTTCGATTCCCAATCGATAGGCTGCCGCAAATAGGGTCATGAATAAGGCTAACTTATAACAAGCTGAATACATCCCGATTACATGTTTGGGGTCCTCTACATCAAGCATACGGTCGAGCAAAATCCTGTCAAAAGTCTCATTTACAGAAAATGCAACTCCTGCGATAAGCACCGGAAAGGCGTATCTGAGCATCTGTCGCCAAAGGGTACGATCAAAGTTATATTTAACCTTAATGTAGAAAGGCGCCATAAACAGCAGTGTAAACCCGCTTGCAATGACATTGGCAATAAAAATATAATTGACCTCAAATCCGGGTTTATACAGCAGCTGATAAATGGATGACTCCTCGCTGAGATTTGGGAGTATCAACAGGAAGAAAATGTTGAACCCGATATTGATGGCCACATTTGCAATTTTTATAAGGGTATAGGTTTTGGGTCTTTCCATGGCTCGTAACCATGCAAATGGGATCACAACAAGGGCATCGAGCAAGAGAATCCAAAGTACCAGGCTGATATATTCGACTTTTATATTAGTCAAGGATGCCAGCTGATCTTTGAAGAGAAAGGCTACTATAAAAAAGATAAATGATGTTCCAATTAAGGATATTGCAGCTGTCCCAATGACCTTCTGCTTATCTGATTCCTTATTAAAAAATCTGAAGAATGCAGTTTCCATTCCATAGGCCAGGATAACATTGAAGAGAACAAACCACGCAAATATAAGTGAGACATTACCATATTCTGAAACCGATGGAAGTACACCCGGGGAGGTGTATAAGGGAACGAGTAAAAAACTCAACATTCTCGGTAATACCGTAGCTAAGCCATAAAAGAATGTTTGCTTGAAAAGAGTTTTAAACGCGCTCAAAAAAGGATTGTTTATTCAGCTAAAAATACGTTTTTAGCTAACGTCAGCCAAAGTTATCTTATTGCTTTACTTTAGGGGCCGATGGGAATGCCATCATCTGTTTTTCTCCGATATTCTTGATCTTAAAATAGTGAGTTCTACTACCTTTTTTATAACTGACCACGCATTCATCCTGTTTTAAATCGAAAGGAATTTGAGATTCTACTTTTGGGAGCTCATTACCATACTCTTTTTTGGGGTCCTCATCCATGGTAATATCCTTTTTCTGGTTGAATTCCGTCGTATAGCGTCCCACATACATCCGGGCTTCTTTCTTCCATTCCAATTTCGCGGCTTTCCCTCTGAAATATACACTGTCCAGTTCAATGCCAGTATCTGTCATTGGCAGGAAAATATTCAACCCGGAACCGGCACCTTCAACACCTCCTACCCATCTCTGGCAATAGGCCTGTTCAATTTTGACCGGCGCTTTTTTATCCAGGGTTTTCGATCCTGAACACTGTGAAAAACTACTCATAACAACAAAGGTTAAAATAGTTAATGTTATCGCTTTAACTGGTTTCATTTCATCTCAATTTCAATTCCAATAAAGATAAGAAATCAAATTCTGTTCCATAAAAAAAGCCTTGCTAATAGCAAGGCCCTTATATCTGTTTTTTTAATTATTAACTGCTCAGTGCTTCAGCGCCTCCAACAATCTCTAGTATTTCTCCTGTAATTGCTGCCTGGCGTGCTTTATTGTACTGCAGTGTAAGCTCATCTCTCAGCTCAGTCGCATTATCGGTTGCCTTATGCATTGCGGTCATTCGTGCACCATGTTCACTGGCGAATGAATCCCTAACAGCCTTATATAATTGAGTTTTGAGTGATTTTGGGATCAATTCTTCTACGATTTCTGCTTTTGAAGGCTCGAAAATATAATCGAGATTCACAGTGGAATCGGATTCAACCGGAATAATAGGCAGGAATTGCTCCGTTCTGACTATTTGGGTTCCGGCATTTTTAAAACTATTATATACCAGAATAATCTTATCGAACTCGGCCTCTTCAAACTTCGCCATCAAAATTTCAGCAATGGTCGCAACATTATCGAAAGT
>JABDPU010000238.1 GCA_013042625.1 Flavobacteriaceae bacterium
TTAATTGGTATTGTTGAGGGGTTCTCTAACTAAGAATTTCAGGTGATTTAACTCGTCCAATAATTTCAAGGCTTTATATTCAGAGAAATCACTCAGGGCAGAATCAGATTGTCGCCAATTGTATGCTTCCTCAATCAGTTCCTTATAACGGTCCTGTAGAGATTTTTTCTTTTTTTCAAGTTCTGTCAATTCCATATCTCCTTCTCGGACTAAAAAGATACATAAAAAAAAGAGAGTCAGCAAGTTGAAGAAAATCAGAAAAAAAGTCGATCGCAATACGATCGACTTGGCTAACTAACTTTTTCTAACTAATCCAAATAAGTACCCTGTAATATTGGGATCGTTACCAGATGTAAAATAAGCGATTATAATGACCAATAATGTTATGTTAAGATTAGATTATGATTAAATATGATTTAATACATTTAATTAAATGATTGTCACTTATGAGAACCACCATTCTGAGTTTTAGCTTATTGTTTTGTAGCCTGATTACTTTTTCTCAAAATGATTCGAACTGTGCCTGTTGTACTGAAGAGCATGGCGCGTTCGATTTTTGGGTTGGTCAATGGACAGTTATAAAACCTGACGGAAGTCCGGCGGGTAAGAATATTATCGAAAAAATTCAGGATGACTGCGTGTTGATGGAGAATTGGACAAGCGCCAGTCCTGGATATACAGGAACGAGTTATAACTTTTATAATGGTCAAACAAAAAAGTGGGAACAGTTGTGGATTGATAACCAGGGACAAAGCCTGCATATGACAGGTGGCAGGACAGGAGATAAGATGATTATGAAAACTGATTGGCTGGTTGCTGCTAACGGAAACCGGTATTATCACCAGATTAGCTGGACCCTGAATACAGATGGTACCGTTCGTCAGCTCTGGGAAACTTTTCCGGAAGGACAACCAACTCAAATTGCATTTGATGGCCTTTATAAGAAGGAGGAATAATAGGCTTCATTTATAAGTGCAAAGGGGGCTAATTTTTATTTTTATTCAGTCCTCCATAATTTTTTAGCATGATATTTGTTATTTTACCGACGTCCTCATTTAAGTTTAATCAATAACTAAAGATTAATTGCAGGATATGAAATGGTTTAGGGTTCTCACTATAGTTGGTGTATTTTCACTGATTATTCCTTCAATGCAGGCTCAGATACGAATTTCGGAAGAGATTCAGCCTTCGTCACTAGCCACATCGGATGATTATAAACTATATCTGATTGATTTTTGGGCTACATGGTGCGGACCATGCGTTAGTGCAAAAAAGTACCTCACCGTAATGCAACGGCAGTTAAAATCAGATTTTTACATTGTTTCATTGACCCAGGAAAGTCCAGAGACAGTGAGAAAATTTCTCAAAAAAAATCCAACTGAACTGGCCATTGCCATTGATTATGATAAAGAGACTTTTCAAAGGCATAAGATTAAAAGTTTACCCCAAGCGGTATTATATAGTTCCGATGGCCGCAAATTATGGGAAGGACATCCGGCAAATCTGAAAGTGGAGGACATCCGAAAATTCTCCCGCATTAGTACCAGTCCGGTTAGCCCTGCTGATTTTATTAAATTGGAATCTTATGCTAAGGTTTCCGATTTTGAGAAGGATGTTAATCTTCCTGATGTTGACCTGGAGATCAGAAAATCAGATCAATCCAGGGAAATATTATCGGTAACAAGCAAGCATGGTTATACTGCTTACGAAGGACATTTAAAAAGTATTATGGCATTCTTGCTTGGTGCATCTGAAAACCAGATATCAATGGACTCTGGTTTGAGCAATGATTTTTATGTCATTTCAGTAAAGAATGATGCAAGGAAAAACCGTCAGTTGCTTAAACATGTTTTAAAACAGCTTAAACTAAGGCTGAGTGATAATTCAACCAAAGGGGAGGTATTATACCTAGAAGCAGACGGATCGAAATTCTGGGGCACCGATCAGATCGATTGGGGTCAGAACAATCCCAAGTATCTTATAGATGATGCACAAATACAGGCCGATAATGTGACCTTTGATGAAATTAAATATCGCCTTGGATATTTACTTGACATGCCGGTAATTGCCGAAACTCTGGAGGACAATAATGAACATGATTGGCAGCTCCATTATAAGTATTATGAATTGATGAAGTCTGACCTGATGGATAATTATGGGATAAAAGCTGAGAAACGAATATTGTCTTATCCTGTATATAAAATACAAAAAAAGGCTCCCTGACAGGAGCCTTTTACTTTTCAATGAAAAGTTAGATTAGTTGCCAAGAACTCTAAATTCAGTTCTCCTGTTTCTTTGGTGCTCATTTTCTGAACAAGCTACTCCGTTAGAACAGCGATTTACCAGTCTGCTCTCTCCAAAACCTTTGGCGGAAAGACGGCTACGCGAAACTCCTTTAGAAACAAGGTAGTTTACAACAGAATTCGCTCGCTGCTGAGAAAGTGACATGTTATAATCGTCATTTCCTCTTGAGTCTGTATGAGATAAGATCTCGATACTAACAGGTTTGTCGTTTAAGATTGGTAATAATCTTTCATCGATAACTCTTTTTGATGCTGGAGTTAATCTAGCACTCGCCAATTCGTAGAAAATTGGAAGTGGTGTAGCGTTAAGAAGCGCACAATCGATTTCTTCCCAGCTGGTGATTCCACCTTTTTTGCTCAAAACAGTTCTTGTTACAGTTTCAGAACGAGCTGGAACAGTATTGCTTCGAGTTGAAGCTGGAGTATCAACTACCTGGCGCTTGATGGTCGCATATTCAGCAGGAATTACGATTTCTTCCATACGAGCAGGAGTTTTGATCACTCGCTTCTTGTATGTAGCATTTTGCTCGCTTACTGGAGCACTAGATGTCGAAGCATCATTTGCAAGAGTGGTGAAAGAAACATCCGAGAATTGGGCCGGATACTCTACAAAACATGCTACAACACAATCCTCTTTGTTAGATGATTCGCAATCTTCCAATTGCTTGTACTCCCATCCAGACGTTTTAGGATAGATCTCGAATGATCTTGAATCGCTACCAAAAGTTGCAGGGATAACATTTAAGTCGGTACGTCCTTCTTTCTTGATGTAAGGCACCATAATAGTTTCGTATTCCGCAGGAACATAAACATATTTTTTCGAAGCTTCTTTTACAAGAACTTCTTCTGTCACGGTTCTATAAGTTGCAGGAACCACTTCTAAAGTAGTATATGCAGGATAAACCTGGATAGTTTCACTAACTTCACTGAATTCATCCTTGGTAATACATTTTACATAGCACTTCCCCGGATCCGGGTTATCTGGCAGCGTTTGAGCCGTTGCGAAATTGAATCCAATGCAAAGGCACAGGATTCCTAAAATTTTTTTCATAATAATTATTAGTTAATGGTTAAAAAATTAAATTAGACACTAATTATATGTTATTAGCAAATAAGTTTCCGTAGCAATAAATTGGAAACTCTAGTATTAGGACCCATAAATGATATTTGGTCACTCAGAATGAGATTTTTTTTTAAATATTTTTTTATTTCGGTTTTCATCGGACTTATCATAATTGGTTTTCTTCTGAATTGTGATCAAAATTCCAATCATCAAATCCGGGTTAAAGATGAAGTATTTATCAGGGTTTTGGGTATAGCTCAGGATGGGGGTTTTCCCCATATTAATTATAATGACGAATGGAATGATCTTGAAAATGGAAGTCTCAAAAGAGAGCCGGTTGTCAGCCTTGGGCTTGTTGATATGAAATCGAAGCAAAAATGGCTATTTGAAGCCACTCCCGATATGCCTCAGCAATTATATATGTTGAACAAAGAATTTCCGGAATCTGATGAAATTGTGAATGGGGTATTTCTTACCCATGCTCATATTGGTCATTATACCGGACTGATGCACTTTGGGAGAGAGGCGATGGGCGCGCGCAATATTCCTGTCTATGCGATGCCAAGGATGAGTGAATTCCTGCAGGCGAATGGTCCGTGGAGTCAATTGGTTGATCTCGGAAATATTGAAATAAAATCACTGGTGGCCGATTCTTCTTTTGCGTTAAATGCAAGGCTTGAAATCACCCCGTTTTTGGTTCCGCATCGTGATGAATTTTCAGAAACTGTGGGATATAGAATTCAGGGGCCAAGTAAATCAGCACTGTTTATTCCTGATATAAACAAATGGGAATTGTGGGATCGCTCCATTGTAGAAGAAGTAAAAAAAGTGGATTATGCATTTTTAGATGCAACCTTTTTTGAGAATGGTGAAATCAACAGGCCAATGAGTGAGGTTCCGCATCCTTTTATAGTGGAAACCATGGAGTTGTTCAGGGATGAATCCGATGAAGTTCAATCGAAGATCATTTTTATTCACTTTAATCATTCCAACCCGGCTATCCGGAATGATTTCAATCCTGCAAACCATAAATCAACTCAAGGATTTAGATTTGCTCGTACCGGAGACATCTTCCCGTTATAACTGCATTGCTGTTCAAATACTGGCAAAAGTGTCTCAATATTCAGTAAATTTGTGTCAGGATACAGGTTCAAGACTCTATGGAACAAATTCAACCCTATAAGCCCAAAAATAAAGTTCGAATTGTAACGGCGGCATCCTTATTTGATGGCCATGATGCGGCCATAAATATTATGCGCCGGATCATTCAATCAACTGGTGTTGAGGTTATTCATCTGGGGCATGACAGAAGTGTTGAGGAAGTAGTGAATACTGCCATTCAGGAGGATGCGAATGCAATTGCCATGACCTCATATCAGGGCGGGCACAACGAATATTTTAAATATATGCACGACTTGCTTCAGGAAAAGGGAGCGGGGCATATCAAGATTTTTGCCGGTGGCGGAGGCGTGATTTTACCTGAGGAGATAGAAGATTTGATGAACTATGGAATCGCCCGTATTTACTCTCCTGATGACGGACGTAAAATGGGCCTGCAAGGCATGATCAATGACCTGGTGAAACAATCAGACTTCGCTATAGGGGATCAGTTGAATGGTGAAGATAAAACTCTGAAAACCAAGAACCCCAAAGCTATTGCGAGGATGATCTCCTCAGCTGAGAATTTCCCTGATCTTGCTAAGGATTTCCTGGACGATATTCATAAGAAAAATGAACAGTCAAAAACTCCTGTTCTTGGTATTACGGGAACTGGTGGTGCCGGAAAATCGTCATTGGTGGATGAGCTGGTGAGACGGTTCTTAATAGACTTTCCTGAAAAAACAATTGGTATAGTCTCTGTCGACCCTTCCAAACGGAAAACCGGAGGGGCATTATTGGGAGATCGTATCAGGATGAATGCTATTAATAATCCAAGGGTTTATATGCGAAGCCTGGCAACTAGGCAATCTAATTTGGCCCTTTCCAAATATGTAAATGAGGCCGTAGAAATATTAAAGGCTGCCGAATTTGACCTGATCATTTTAGAAACTTCAGGAATTGGTCAGAGTGATACCGAGATTTTAGAACATTCTGATGTGTCACTGTATGTGATGACCCCTGAATTTGGTGCGGCCACTCAGTTAGAAAAGATCGATATGCTGGATTTTGCTGATATCGTCGCCATAAACAAGTTTGATAAACGCGGTTCCCTGGATGCGCTTCGGGATGTGAAAAAACAGTATATGCGGAACCACAATCTATGGAATGTTCCGCAGGAAGAACTTCCGGTTTACGGGACAATCGCTTCGCAGTTTAATGATCCCGGAATGAATACGCTGTATACCAAAGTGATCAATACACTGGTCGAAAAAGCAGATGCTGACCTTAAATCTGAATTTGTAGTGTCTGATGAGATGAGTGAAAAGATCTTTGTTATTCCTCCGGCACGGGTTCGTTACCTTTCTGAAATTGCTGAGAATAACAGGTCTTATGACTCTACGGTTTCAGAGCAAGTGAGAGTGGCCCAAACCTTGTATGGTATTTACAAAGCTATTGGCTCGGCACTGGGTTCTGATCCGGAACTAAACGAACACGGATTAGATGAAACCAGTCTGACGGTTTCTGAATCAGAAGAAACATCACAGTTAATCGAATTGTTAAGAAAGGAATTTGCCAGGGTTAAAATGAATCTTGATCCTTACAACTGGGAGGTGATTCTCGGTTGGGATTCGAAACAAAGGCGTTATAAGGATGATATTTATTCCTTCCTGGTAAGGGAAAAAGAGATCAAAATAGAGACACATACCGAATCGCTGTCACATTCAAAGATCCCCAAAGTGGCCCTGCCGAAATATGAGGCCTGGGGTGAAATCCTGAATTGGGTTTTACAGGAAAACGTGCCAGGTGAATTCCCATATACCTCTGGCCTTTATCCTTTTAAACGAACAGGAGAAGACCCAACAAGAATGTTTGCAGGAGAGGGAGGACCCGAAAGGACCAACCGGCGATTTCATTATGTAAGCCTGGAGATGTCAGCTAAGCGATTGTCAACAGCATTTGACAGCGTCACTCTTTATGGTAACGATCCTGATTATCGTCCGGATATTTATGGTAAGATCGGAAATGCTGGAGTAAGCATCTGTTGTCTTGATGATGCAAAAAAATTGTATTCCGGGTTTAACCTGGCTGATTCTATGACCTCGGTCAGTATGACCATAAACGGTCCGGCACCAATGCTGCTAGCCTTTTTTATGAATGCAGCAATCGACCAACAATGTGAGCTTTATATAAAAGAGAATAAGCTGGAGAAGGAGGTCGAACAGAAGATTGCAGCCATTTACAAAGAGAAAAATTCAGATCGTCCGAAATATAATGGGGACTTACCCGAGGGTAATGATGGTCTCGGATTAATGTTGCTGGGTGTAACCGGTGACCAGGTATTACCTGCCGAGGTTTATTCAGAGATAAAAACCAGGACCATTTCCCAGGTAAGGGGAACGGTTCAGGCCGATATCTTAAAGGAAGACCAGGCCCAAAATACCTGTATTTTCTCTACGGAATTTGCACTAAGGCTGATGGGAGATGTGCAGGAATATTTCATTGAGAACAACATTCGGAATTTTTATTCGGTGTCTATCTCCGGTTATCATATAGCAGAAGCAGGTGCTAATCCAATTACCCAGCTGGCCTTTACGCTTGCAAACGGATTTACATACGTTGAGTATTACCTTTCAAGAGGTATGGACATCAACAAGTTTGGTCCGAACCTGTCCTTCTTTTTCTCTAATGGCATCGATCCGGAATATGCAGTTATTGGTAGAGTCGCCCGGCGCATCTGGGCGAAAGCCATGAAGCATAAATACGGTGCAAATGCCAGGGCGCAGATGTTGAAATATCACATTCAAACATCAGGCCGAAGCCTGCACGCCCAGGAGATCGACTTCAACGATATTAGAACGACCTTACAAGCCCTTTACGCCATATTCGATAATTGCAATTCCCTTCATACCAATGCCTATGATGAAGCGATCACGACTCCTACCGAGGAGTCGGTGCGCCGGGCGATGGCCATCCAATTAATCATCAATAAGGAACTAGGTTTGGCAAAGAATGAAAATCCGCTTCAGGGATCATTCATTATTGATGAATTGACCGATTTGGTTGAAGAAGCGGTTCTGATTGAATTTGATAGAATTACAGAGCGTGGTGGTGTACTTGGTGCAATGGAAACCATGTACCAGCGAAGTAAGATACAGGAAGAGTCGCTTTATTATGAAACCCTGAAACACACTGGTGAATTTCCGATAATAGGCGTCAATACCTTCCTGAGCAGCAAGGGTTCTCCAACCATTATTCCCACTGAAGTGATCCGTGCTACAACCGAAGAAAAGGAAGCTCAGATCACTACCCTCCAAAATCTGCATCAGGCACATGATATATCTGGATTATTGCATGATTTGCAGCAAACAGCTATTCAAAATGGTAATATTTTTGAGTCTTTGATGGAAGCCGGTAAGTTTTGCAGCCTGGGGCAAATCACAAAATCTCTGTTTGAGGTGGGCGGTCAGTACAGGCGGAATATGTGATTATAGGATTTAAGAATCTTCAACTTTATCTATAATTTAATCAAAAGAGTTTCTTCATTTACGTTTTGGATCTAATTTTATATTTTTAGGCAAACACTTAGAATGAACTGGAACAACTATTGGCGGGAACTTCAAAGACGAAATGTTATCAGGTCCGGCTTGGCTTATTTGGTTGCTGCCTGGCTAATTGCTCAGGTACTATCTATAGTTCTTCCGGCATTTGATGCTCCTGCTCATTTTTTAAAATGGAGCCTTGTCATTTTAGGAATTGGTTTTCCTATCTGGCTGATATTTTCCTGGATATATGAATTTACTCCGGATGGAATAAAGAAGACCGATGATATAGAGCCTGATGATTCAATATCAAAACAAACTGGGCAGCGTCTGAATAAAATTATCATTACCACACTTACTGTTGCCATTGTACTCCTGCTTATTGATCGATTTACCAGGGATTCAGCCAGCGTATTAGAATATGGTGACAAATCAATAGCAGTACTTGCTTTTGCAGATATGAGTCCGAATAAAGACCATGAATATTTTTCCGATGGTATTAGCGAGGAACTTCTGAATATGTTGGCCAAAATACCTGAATTAAAGGTAATGAGCCGAACGTCCTCTTTTTCATATAAAGGAAAGAATTACACAGCCACGGAAATAGGTGAAGAATTAAAGGTGTCTCATATTTTAGAAGGCAGTATCAGGAAAGCAGGGAACAC
>JABDPU010000242.1 GCA_013042625.1 Flavobacteriaceae bacterium
TTTCCTTATTTGTATATCTATCGTTTACCCTGACATCGATTACAAGATCTAATTCGGCCGGAATGGCGTTATGTTGTTTCCCGGCACTGATCTGTGTCACAGTCATTTTAACTTCTCCCAGGATTGGTGATTTTCTTTCGAACTTATAATTCTTAAACCAATTTAATACATCTATAGAATTATAAATGACATTATCATTATTCTCATGTGCCGCGTGACCCGGAGTCCCACTAACAATGGCATCAAAAACCACCAATCCTTTTTCGGCAATGGCCAGGTCCATCCTGGTTGGTTCTCCCACTATCGCAACATCTGGCTTTGGAATAATATTCAGCATACTATTTAAACCATTGGGACCGCTACTCTCCTCTTCAGCTGAGGCAACGATCACCAGGTTATAGGCCATATTCTTTTTCCGGTAAAATTTAGTGAATGTGGCCAGCAATGAAACCAGGGCTCCTCCGGCATCATTACTGCCAAGACCATATAATCTGTTACCTTCTACTTCTGCCTTAAAAGGATCCCTGGTATATCCCTTATTGGGCTGAACGGTATCATGGTGAGAGTTCAGTAAAAGGGTGGGCTTTCCATCTTCGAAATGCAGATTCTGCGCCCATACGTTATTTCCCGATCTCTTGTAAGGAATCTTGTAGGCATTAAACCAGCTAATAACCAAATCAGCCGTTTGCTCTTCTTCAGAAGAAAATGATGGTGTAGAAATTAAGTTTTTAAGCAACTCAATCGCCTCTGTGGTAAGTTCTTTCTTTTTCATCCTTTATGGATTGTTGTAAAAGTTTCAAATTCAGGTTTCAGTAAATTATGATTCCCAATAAATATCTTATCGACATTATGCTTTAAAGCGTGCATACAATTATCCAGTTTTGGTATCATACCATCGGAAACCTGTTTCTTTTTCTTCATTTTTTCAAAGGATTCAGGATCAATTTCTGAAATAAGCGAATCAGGATCATCCAGGCTTTCCATAACTCCGGGCTGATCAAAACAATAGTATAATTCAGTTTTATAACTGCTCGCAAGATTTAATGCGAGTTCTGATGCAATAGTATCGGCATTGGTATTTAGCAATGTTCCATTGGAATCATGGGTCAAGGCACAGAATACCGGAGTAATTTCAAGTCCTAATAATTGGTTTAACAATACTCTGTTCACAGCGATGACATCGCCTACGAAACCAAAATCAATAGGCGAAGGAGGCCTTTTGATCGCCTCGATAAGGTTTCCATCGGCACCTGTAAAACCCATAGCGTTGCAATCCATACCCTGAAGTTGGGCTACAATATCTTTGTTGATACGGCCGGCATACGACATGGTGATTATTTCTAAAGTGTCTTCGCATGTTATCCGCCTGCCATCAACCATCCTAACCTTTACGTTAAGTTGTTCGGCCAGTTCAGTAGCATGTTGTCCCCCACCATGCACCAATACTTTAAGTCCGGTCAAGCTGGAAAAATCTTTAAGGAATCCTTGCAGAACAGCACGATCACTCAAAATTGAACTTCCGATCTTAACGATTTTTAATACTTGCGATTTCATTCCTCTAATAAGTTTTTAATGATCTGCTGAACAGCATAAATTCGGTTTTCACTTTGTGATAATACAAGGGATTGACTTCCATCGAGAACCCTGTCCTCAACAACCACATTTCGCCTTACCGGCAGGCAGTGCATTAAATATGCATGATCGAGTTTTTCTTTGGTTATCATCCAGTTGTCAAATCCATCAGCCACCTGGCCATAAGGTTCATAGGTAGCCCAGTTCTTGGCATAGACAAAATCGGCATCCTGTAGCGCTGATTCCTGGTCGTAAGAAACATGAATCCCCCTGGTCAATTCGGGATCTAATGCCAAACCTTCAGGGTGGGTTATACTGAATTCTACATCCATCTGACTCATGGCCCTGATAAAGGAAGTCGGAACCGCATGAGGTAAAGGTTTCGGATGCGGAGCCCATGTTAATACAACCTTAGGTCTGAAACTCGAATTGTATTCGGTAATGGTCATGGCATCAGCCAATGCCTGTAAGGGATGGCCTGTCGATCCTTCGAGGCTAATGACCGGCACATCGGCATATGTTTTAAAGGATTGGAGAATCTTATCTGCTCGATCTTCTTCTTTGTTCTTTAATCCCGGAAAGGCCCTTATACCAATGATATCAGCATAAAGAGAAATAACCCTTGCGGCTTCCTTAACATGCTCGGACGCATCCATATTCATGACCGTTCCATCCTCAAATTCAAGGCTCCAACTGTCCCCGACATTTAAAATAGTAACATCCATTCCAAGATTCGCTGCTGCGACTTCAGTGCTCAAACGGGTTCGAAGGCTCGGATTAAAAAATAGCATGACAATCCTTTTTCCCTTGCCCAACTCAACAAATTTCCTGGGATCTGATTTCAAAGCCAGCGCTTCTGAAACCGTTAGATCAAAGTTCTTCAGGTCGAATATGTTTGTATAATGTTTCATAATAGCTGATTTAGTGCATCTAACAGTTCATTAACATGTTTCTTCTGAAGCGTCAATGGCGGAAGGATCCTGATGAGATTGGGGTCATTTGAACTTCCTGTGAATATCTTATGATCAAACAATAGTTTCTTTCTTAAATCCGTAGTCTTAAAATCGAATTTCATTCCCAGCATTAATCCTCTGCCCTTTACCTCTTTAATTGCCGGAAATAAAGACAGCTGTTCTTTTAAATACTGGCCAACCGATATGGCATTATCCATCAGAGATTCCGATTCCAACACCTTCAATACGGCTATTGATGCTGCACAGGCCAAATGGTTCCCACCGAAAGTTGTACCCAACATTCCTTTTTTCGCATCAATTGTATCATGAATAAGGACACCTCCTACCGGAAAACCATTGCCCATTCCTTTCGCCATTGAAATGAGATGTGGATTAAGGCCATGTTTTTGAAACGCAAAGAATTCCCCGGTTCGGCCAAAACCCGACTGTACCTCATCTGCAATAAGAAGTGTTCCATATAAATTGCACAACTTATCCAGTTGGATATAGAATTCGGAATCTGCTTCGTCCAATCCGCCAATACCCTGTAAACATTCAACAATGACAGCGCAGCATTCCCTGTTTTTCAAGATTTTTTCGATTGAATCCAAATCTCCCAGCTGAACATGTATCACATCGTGATTCGCATTTAAAGGAGATATAATTCCGGGATTGTCGGTTGCAGCAACAGCCGCAGAAGTTCTTCCATGAAAACCATTTTTAAAGGCCAGGACTTTTTTCCTTTCCGTATGAAATGATGCCAGTTTCAAGGCATTCTCATTGGCCTCTGCACCTGAATTACATAAAAACAACTTATAATCGGTGCATCCTGAAAATTCAGTCAGCTTTTTGGCCAATTCTTCCTGAAGTGGATTCACAACAGCATTGCTATAAAAACCTATCTTATCCAACTGCGCTTTTAGCGATTGTACATAAACAGGATGAGAATGACCGATGGATATTACAGCATGGCCACCATAAAGATCCAGGTATTCATTCCCTTGCTCGTCATATACGTATACGTTTGTTGCCCTGTAAGGCGCAATTGGGTAGACATTATACACATCAAACATTCTCATAAGTTTATAGTTTTAAATGCTTCAATCTTTTTATAACTGGATACCATCCCTTTGATAAGTGCCGAACTTAATCCCAGGTGCTCCATGGTATTTAACCCTTCAATTGTGCATCCCTTGGGTGTGGTGACCTTATCGATTTCCTGCTCAGGATGATGGCCAGATTCTATCAATAATTTAGCTGCGCCTTCACAGGTAAAGGTGGCCAATTGTTGTGCCTTGCTTGCCTCAAATCCCAGTTGAATGGCCGCCTGGGTGGTTGCCCTTATCAATCGCATCCAGAAGGCTATCCCACTGGC
>JABDPU010000243.1 GCA_013042625.1 Flavobacteriaceae bacterium
TTAATGGAATTGGTTTGGTTCAGGGGTCACAAATGGATCAAGGACAGTCTGAAACTTAATGTTCCTTATGTGGCCTTTGGGAAGGCTAAATGGTTCAACGGCATGTTCAATATGGCTCATCCCGAACTTGAATTGCTCACTGAGCATGAGAAAAGCCTTAGATCTGCCATGCAACCTATATATCCCTCAACCGAAAAATTGTCGAACCGAGGCATATCGAACAGGGTGATTATTAAGATACTGCAAAATTTATTCAAAGAAACCAAAGGTGATTTCCAGGAAACCTTACCACAAACCATCCTGGAAGAATTGAAAATGATCTCTAAAAAAGAGGCTTTATTCAATATTCATTTTCCTAAAAGTCAGGAGCTGCTGGCCAAGTCCCAATTCAGGTTGAAGTTTGAAGAATTATTCTATATCCAGCTTCAGCTGATCATGAAAAATATTATCCACAAAAAGAAGATAAAGGGCTTTACTTTTTCAAAAGTCGGAGATTACTTTAACACATTCTATAAGGATCATTTACCCTTTGAACTCACCAATGCTCAAAAGCGAGTTATCAAAGAAATCAGGCATGATTTAGGCAGTAATGCTCAAATGAACAGACTATTGCAGGGTGATGTAGGTTCTGGAAAGACTATTGTTGCTCTAATGTCAATGCTCATCGCACTTGACAACGATTTTCAAGCTTGCTTAATGGCTCCGACTGAAATTTTGTCAGTTCAACACTATAATAATTTATATGAATATTTTAAATATTTGAATATCAGTATAAAACTTCTAACTGGTTCAACCAATACTTCAGAAAGAAAGAAAATACATGAATCTTTAGAAAATGGTGAATTACAAGTCCTGATAGGCACCCATGCCCTTCTTGAAGACAAGGTCAAATTTAAGAATCTCGGACTGGCCATAATTGATGAGCAACATCGATTTGGAGTGGCTCAACGATCGAAGCTTTGGCATAAGAACACCTCACCTCCTCATGTTTTGATTATGACGGCAACTCCAATTCCAAGAACATTGGCCATGTCGGTTTATGGGGACCTGGATGTGTCGGTAATCGATGAACTCCCAGCAGGAAGAAAACCTGTGAAAACAGTGCATCGATATGATAATAATCGTTTAAAGGTTTTGAGATTCATTAGAGATGAGATACATAAGGGACGGCAGGTATATATTGTATATCCCTTGATCCAGGAGAGCGAAACATTAGACTATAAGGACCTTATGGATGGATACGCCGGGATTGAACGGGATTTTCCAAAACCGGATTACCAGGTTTCTATCGTTCATGGAAAAATGAAATCGGCCGATAAGGATTTCGAAATGCAGCGCTTTGTTAATGGCGAAACCCAGATTATGGTGGCGACAACGGTAATTGAGGTCGGTGTTGATGTCCCTAATGCTACAGTCATGGTGATTGAAAGCGCCGAACGATTTGGTTTATCTCAGCTTCACCAGTTGAGGGGCCGTGTTGGTCGTGGCGGCGAGCAGAGCTATTGTATTCTCATGACGAGCCACAAACTCAGTCAGGATAGCCGAACACGAATTGAAACTATGGTCAGCACTAATGATGGCTTTAATATTGCCGAGGTTGACCTGAAACTAAGAGGTCCCGGTGACCTGATGGGGACCCAACAGAGTGGTGTTCTTAATCTGAAAATTGCCAATCTCATTAAGGACAAAGACATTTTAGTTAGAGCCAGGTATGCCGCCAGGGACCTGTTAAAGTCAGATCCTCAATTACAGGCGAATTCAAATGCAGTAGTATTAAAAACCTATCGCCAGCTAGGTAAATACAAAAATATCTGGAATTATATAGGTTGATTTGGTTAGTCGACCGAATAACCTTACTATTAATCGGCTTAATAGACTGAAAATGGACGATTTAGGTAATTATCTGATCATTTATCGATAATTCTTTCCATTAATCTTCCCATCCTTCATCTCAACGGTTTTTTCTTCAACTAATCGAAAATCTCATGAGCTGAGCAGCACTGCCTCTACTTTTACCAACAGTAACCCACAAATCTATCATCATGAAAAATATAAACTACGCACTACTTGTGTTATTTGGGATCTTCTTTAGCAGCTGTTCGGTCGAAGAAATGGATACAACTTCAGAACTGGCTTACATTGATTTAAATGCCAACGACGTCAAGGATAATACTCGAACGACTTCAACTTCCATTAAATGCTTAAAGAAAAATCTTTTTGATGCTGATGGAACGAATTTAGGTGTTTTGATATTTACTGTCCGCGATGAGGACGTTAAGATAAGGTTTAAGACAGAGGGTGATTTTAAATTCACTGATGTTAACCTGAGCTTGAAAAGGTTAAACTTAAATGAACTTGACAATTTTGCCAATGAAACTCCGGTAGATGCTGATTTTAATCATAAGGCAGTACTTCAGACAAAAAATTACAGATATGACTTCATTGTTGACAAAACCCAATTAGGAATGTACAACAGACTTGCTGCTCATGCTATTCTTGAGAGTGACAAAGGTGAAGTTAAGGATGTTTGGACAGAAGGCTGGAACAGCTTTATACTTGCAGATTTCAGTTATTGTGGCGAATGGCCAAACGCAGAATACATCAGTTCAACTGAAGATATTCAATATTTCGCTCCATTGACAGCGGGAACTTCAGGGGATTACCCCGATACGGGAACTTCTTCTGATACGGTTTCTTTAACTTCTGAAAATCCAGTTACGGAAGGTTATGTCGATATTCCTTTGCATTTCAGTGATATTCCTGAAGGATACAAATCTGTTACCCTGAGTATAGATTTTAAAGATTTAGATCTTCATACCGATGTTTTGACTTCAGGTAGCAATGTCGTGGAATTCAAAGAGACATTTATTTTAATGGACAGTGGTGGTAAAATCATTGCTGAACTTAATGAAAACCATGAATCAGATGGTGACTTCACCTGGGAATATGAAATACCAGATTATGTTATCACAGAAGTTGATTATAATGATCCTTATGAAGACGGTTTAACCCTATATGCCCGTATAGGCGCTTCCCTTAATCTGACTAATGGAAATGGTGTAACGGTTAAAAATACCATTGAATCAATTGAAAATATGACTCTAAGCGGTGACTTAGTGATCAAATAAAATATATTATCCCGTACTTAAATGACTTGGGCCGGCGTTTGCCGGCCTTTTTCTTTTAAAAAAAACCGGGCGGAACGCCCGGTTTAAAACAGATCATAAAATGTCCGGTTTTTAATTGATATCTTCTCCTCTCTCGAGTTTATCGATATTGGCCTGAACCCTTCCTTTGCTTGCAGGATTTGGTGCATTTTCCAAAGCTTTCCTGAGATGCGTCAGAGCCTTATGGTAATCACCCTTAGCCGAATAGCCCCTGGCCATTCCGTAATGAACCGGCCATGTATCTTCGTGATTTTCAGCATTAATTTTAAACACTTCCAGCGCTTTGTCGGTCATACCCATACCAATAAATGTTCG
>JABDPU010000110.1 GCA_013042625.1 Flavobacteriaceae bacterium
GTATGTAATGGCGTACACACAAATCCGAAATAATTATGAAAACCAAGTGGTGTAGCCATATGCTTGGGAGCCAGGTCATATTGTTCACCTTCCTTCGATCCGATAATAACCAAGGGAGCAACGGTAAAAACCATGTCCCAAACCGGTTGCTCGATATCGAGTCTGATCAATGTGCTATTCAGCTCTTCTGCATGTTTCATCATGAGTTAACCTTATAATCAAACATAACTAAGCCAGAGCTGAAATAAAATGACAAGTGTCAGTCTTTTGCTAATTTTTAGTTAAAATTTATAATCTTTTATTAACATTTCAATTATAAATTAAAATTACATATTCTTTAAAGGGATATGATCAATGTCATTTTATTTTATGATGTTTTCCAATACATTTAGGACAACTCAAATCCAGACAATATGAAACGTCAAATGGTCACTTTGGTCACATTCCTAATCGCAGCAACGGTATGGGGCCAGGACTTGGAAAAGGTGGACTATATTTCACCTTTTATCGATGGAGTTGCTGCGGTTAAAAAAGGTAAAGTTTGGGGATTTATAGATGAATCCGGAACAATGGTAGTTGATTTCAGAAACGACCTGATTATCTCGAAACAAGGTGATTATGGTTATCCGGTTTTTAACAGCGACCGCTGCTTATTTACCGAGAAACGCGATGGAATTTCGTACTTCGGCTACATTGACAAAACGGGAAAAACCATTATTGAACCCAGATTTTTGAACGCAACCCATTTCACCGATGGCTGGGCCGTTGCCCTTGAATTGGTGAAACGGAGAGTAGGTACGAATGAACTGCTTGAAAAACCTTTGGTGTCTTATGATTATTTTGAAGTCATCATTAATAACCAGGGGGAAGTAGAACATTATCTACTCGACAAACCTATTCACATAGCATTAGACAAGGAATATCTCAGGCGACCACCTAACATCAGTTGCAAGGTATTGACCGCTAATCTTATTGCCCGCCTGAACAGTGATAAATCATGGACAATAAAGAAAATTGAATAGGTAGTTCTTTATTTTTATGCTGACGTTCAAGAACTTCAACATTGCCGACTGGCTGTCCTTTTACAGGGTAGCTGCGGCTCCCTTTTTGCTTGCTTTGATCTGGTATGATCAACGCCTTTTCTTTTCATGGCTGCTCCTGATAAGCTATACAACCGATGCCCTTGACGGATTCGTGGCCAGGAAATTAAAAATTAGCAGTCCGAGAGGCTCACAATTAGATTCTTTTGGTGATCAGGTTACCTTTATTATTGGGGTTATCGGGTTATTATATTTTGAAAAGGCATTTATACTGAAAAACCTGGTGCTCATACTGGTTGTCTTCATACCTTACACCCTGCAGATGGTCCTGGCTTACCTGAAATATGGGAAGGCAACTGCCTTTCACACCTATTTGGCCAAACTCTCTGCCATAGTTCAGAGCATATTTATACTATGGTCATTATTCTTCAGTCCCGAATACGTCTTGTTCTATATTATGATTGGTATTGGAATAATGGAGACTATTGAAGAGATCACCCTGATTTTTATGCACAGGGAATGGGCTTCAGACATCAAAGGCATCTATTGGGCAATCCGGAATAAACGCAAACTAAAAAAGCCAAAAGACCATTAATGCGCACCTTCTCCCTGTTTACCATTCTGCTGCTCTGTGCAGCAATCCTTATCATTGATATCCTGGCATTCTATTGGTTAAGGTCAATCACCGATCTCATCGACTCCTCTGCTCTGGTTGAATTGATACATGTGGTATTCTGGGTTTTTACGGCCGGACTCATTTCAGCGATTATTATTTTGAAGGTCAGGTTAGACGATATCAGTCCGAAACGTAAACAATGGATGATTTCGCGATTCTACGGACTTGCAATTTCCTCTTTTATTCCGAAGCTCATTTTTGTCATTATTATCAGTATTTTGTATTTCACCAATTTTGTTATTGCAAAAGAGGAATCACTTCTTGTCGTTCCATTGGTTGGCTTACTATCGGGAGTTCTGCCATTTATAGTAATTGTCTACGGTATTTTTAAGGCGGCTTATCGTTATAAAGTACACCATATACAAATCAATTCAAGCAGAATTCCGAAGGCATTTTCCGGACTTCGTATTATCCAGATATCAGACCTGCATCTGGGAAGTTTTAACTCCAGGTATAAGGTGCTTGATAACGCCATAAGCATGATCAATCAAACTCATCCCGATTTAATAGTATTCACCGGTGATATCGTTAATAATTTTGCATGGGAGCTCAAGGGGTGGGATAAAAAACTCGATCAGCTTTCGGCCAAGAAGGCGAAGTTCGCCGTTTTGGGAAATCATGATTACGGTGATTACAGCCAATGGGATAGTGAAGAAGAGAAGCTTGCCAACTCAAATGATATCAAGGATTTCTTCAAAAAAATTGATTTTAAATTACTGCTGAATGATTCAGTTTTCCTTGAAAAGGATAACGAACAACTCGCCGTGATAGGTGTTGAGAATTGGGGAGACCTTCCTTTTAAAAAGTATGGGGACCTTGAAGTTGCCATGCAGGGAGCCGACCATGCACCATTTAAAATACTGCTTTCACATGATCCGACCCATTGGGCCAAAGAGGTAAGAGGACAAACCGATATCGATCTAACCTTGTCTGGCCATACTCACGGTATGCAGGCCGGCATTCAGTATAAAAACATCAACTGGAGTCCTATTAAATACAAATATGAACATTGGGGTGGCCTCTATTCAGATGGTGATCAGCATCTCTATGTCAACAGGGGAATGGGATGGCTCGGATTTCCAGGAAGACTTGGAATGAGGCCCGAAATCACACAAATAGACCTGGTTAGAATTTCAGACTGACGGAATGACTTTGGTCATAGGATTCGAATAAGGTATAATTTAGTTTTAACCTATTGAATACAGGCATCATGAAAACCTCAAATAAAGTACCTTTTCAATTTATACTCGGACTCATTCTCGCACTTGGCGCAGGAGTTTCTATGTATTTCGGAACCTTTCCACTTGCCGCGAGGATCACGGTTGGAATTGTTGGGATAGCGTTAATAGCGACTTCAAAATATCGCCTTCTCTAAGCATATATCAGTTTATTCCTTATCCTTGTTTGCTTTTCGTTCTTCTTTCTTAAGCTGTCGTTCCTGTTTTTTAAAATAACCCCTTAGCAAGAAATTATTTTTAAGTGCATCCATATTCTCATTAAACTTGGCCGTGCCTTCATTTACATTTTCAATGGTTTGTCTTAATGAGTACACCAGGGTGGTATCATGTACCAGGTAATTTATGGCGCCTTCCCCGGTTTCTATATCACTCACAACTTTATTGATTCTGGACAACATAGTATCTATCTCTGTGCTGCTCTTTTCCAGGTTAACTGCAACCGACTTCAACTTTTGACCCGAGATGGAGTCATTCAGAAGAACACCAAGAACACTGTTCTGATTAGTTGTGAAATTCGATATTATGTTATTCAGTTCGTTAAGTGATCTGGTAGCGCTATAGCTCGCATTTTTCAAATTGTTTACAGACTTTTTAATGTCCTTAGACATTGTGGTGTCATTAAGGAACAGTGCAAGTGTACCTTCGCCGTTGATCATAGCATCGGTTATTTTCAGCAGGTCAGAAGTAAGGATTGCTGCATTTTCACTTGAAGCACCTAAGGTACTTAGTATATCATCGGCACCTATTTTACTGAATGTTTCTATGGTATCTCCATCCTGAATCATTCTGGCGTCTCCTTTACCCGGAACTATGTTCAAGATCATATTACCAACCAGGCCATCCGAGCCTATTGTTGCAATAGCATTTGTTTTGAGATGGCTGATGATCTTCTCATCGATACGCATGATCACTCTAATGGATGTATCATTGACCATAACAATATCGTTTATTGTTCCGATATCGATCCCTGAATAACGTACATTATTCCCTTTTTGCAGTCCGTTGATATTCTGAAAATAGGCCTCGATCAGGTAAGTTTTTCTGAACATTTCCTGTCGTTGTCCGATAAGATAGATGGCCGAAACGAAAATGATTGTTCCGAGTATGACAAATATCCCGAGCCTGATTTTATGTCCGCTTGATCGTTCCATCATTAACTATTTATTGTTTAAAAAATGCCTTAATCTTAGGATCCTCCGATAAAGAGAGTTCCTTAAAATGTCCTGCTTTATAGTTGATCCCATCTATGAGCAATATCATCCTGTCTCCCACTACCCTGGCACAATCCACATCATGAGTAATAATAATGGATGAAGTTCCGTATTTCTCCTGGATGTTTTGCATCAAAATAATGATCTCTTTAGCGGTAATAGGATCCAAGCCGCTGGTGGGTTCATCATAAAGGATGATCTTAGGCCTCAGGATCAGGGTTCTGGCAAGAGCCACACGCCGTTGCATTCCTCCTGATAATTCTGAAGGCATCAAATCGACGGTATCTGCAAGGCCCACATTCTCGAGAGCTTCGATCACTAATTCTTCTGTGTTGAGATCAGAATCAAAACGGTCCATGTGCCTGCGCAACGGAAACTCCAGGTTTTCACGAACGGTCATAGAATCATATAATGCGCTGCCCTGGAATAAAAAACCGATATCAGCGCGAAGTTGGTCTAACTCAGCCTGACCCAGGTCTAATATACTTTTGCCCATAATATTGACTCGGCCTTTATCGGGGGTCATCAGTCCCACCATACATTTGATCATAACCGATTTTCCTGAACCCGATTTTCCCATGATCACAAGACTTTCTCCTTTAAAGAGTTTCATATTGAATCCATTCAGCACATGATTATCTCCAAAACTCTTGTGAAGATCATTGATCTCCAGGATTACCTGTTTATCAGTTTTTACTTCTTCGGAATGATATGTCTTTTGGGATTCCGTCATAATTCATAAAATATATCTGCAACAAATACAGCGATAAAATCCAGTATAAACAGCAAAATCGATGTATATACCACTGCCGAATTGGCTGCCTTTCCTACTCCGGCAGTTCCCTTTTTACAAAAATACCCTTTGAAACAGCCCACAAGGCCAATGGCAAATCCAAAGAAAAAGGATTTTATCGTTGCCGGTAGAATATCACCAAATTCAAGAGCGTCAAATACCTGGTTAAAGAACAACTGAAATGAGACATTTCCTTTAAGGTTTTCAATGATATACGAACCATAAAGTGCAATGGCATCTCCAAAGATGATCAGAATGGGTAGCATCATGGTTACGGCAAGTATTCTCGTAACTACCAGGAATTTGAAAGGATTGGTTCCTGAAACTTCCATGGCATCAATCTGTTCGGTTACGCGCATTGAGCCTAACTCTGCACCGATTCCCGATCCGATCTTACCTGCACAAACCAGGGCCGTAATCATTGGTCCGATTTCCCTGACTATAGAGATGCCGACCATAGAAGGCATCCAGGACACCGCTCCGAATTCAGCAAGGGTTGGTCGAGTTTGCAAGGTTAATACCAATCCTATGATAAAGCCGGTAAGACCCACAAGGACAATGGATTTGTTCCCAACCAGATAGCACTGTCTTAAAAATTCAGAATATTCAAAAGGTCGTTTAAATAACTCCTTAAAAAACCTGCCGGCAAATAGGGAAAGTTCTCCTATTTCCAGGAAAAATGTTTTTAATTTAAAGCTGAATGAATTCAAAACTATACTATTAGTTCATTCTAATCAAATGTAGAACAATATGAGAGTACCTGAAATGATATTAATCATAAGCCAAGCCTGACAAAAATCATTGGATGGATCAATAGTAACTAATAAATTTATACCGAACCTAAAATTTTATGCCTCATGAAACTCGGACTAGTCCTATCAGGTGGCGGCATGAGAGGTGCTGCCCATATCGGTGTGCTTCGTGCACTGGATGAACAAGGAATAGAAGTAACGCATGTAGCCGGATCCAGTTCCGGAGCAATAGTAGGTGCACTTTATGCATACGGCTATGACTGGGTAGATATTCTTGATTTCTTCAGAAGACTTCATCTCTGGGATATAAAGAAGTATGCCTTAAGTAAAACAGGATTTATAGATGCTGAAAAATTCTATTCTGAATTTAATCAGTTCCTGAAAAATGATAGCTTTGAAGGCCTTCATCGAAACCTCGTTATTACAGCTACAGATATACTCATGGGTACCCTGAAGTATTTTAAATCAGGTGAGTTGATAAAGCCGGTACTGGCTTCAGCAGCCTTCCCAGGTGTTTTCTCACCTGTGAAAATCGGCGATTCCTTTTTCATTGACGGGGGAGCCATGAACAATTT
Source organism: Flavobacteriaceae bacterium (assembly GCA_013042625.1). Classification (GTDB taxonomy): domain Bacteria; phylum Bacteroidota; class Bacteroidia; order Flavobacteriales; family Flavobacteriaceae; genus SHLJ01. Next base: position 6,286 of record JABDPU010000110.1, read on the forward strand.
CCCGGTGGAAGCCTTGCAACATCAATGTGACCATATTATTGGTGTTTATGCCAACGCGATTACTCCCATTACCATTGGAGATCTGGAACACTCACACCAAATTGTTGAACGCGCCTTTAAATTAAGAACGGTTCAGGAGGATATCCAAAAATTTCCCGATTGCGATGTCCTGATCGCGCCCAGCGAACTAAGTCGATTTGGAACTTTCGATAAAAAGCCAATGTTCGAAATATTCGATATTGGTTATCGCGCTGGCCTGGCAGCCTTGAAAAAAGAGCGGGTTGATGCGATGAGTCATTCCTGAGAATCAGATTCAAATAATAAAGGACTCAAAAATTGAGCGATTCGATAGTTATGGATTTTGAATCGTAGATGAATAATTATACCTAATGTCTAAGGATCAGAAAAAAGGTTGGTTCAGGTCTAATCAGAACTATTTAGGCGAATTCGTATATGGCGGCATGGACGGAGCTGTGACCACCTTTGCAGTTGTTGCCGGTGCTGTTGGTGCCGGCCTCGATCAGTCGATTATAATAATCCTTGGATTTGCTAATTTGCTGGCAGACGGCTTCGCAATGTCTGTCGGCAGTTACCTTTCTGCTAAATCAGTTAATGATAATTATAATAAATACAAGCGAAAAGAATACTGGGAAATAGAAAACATACCCGAAAGTGAACGACAGGAGGTCAGGAACATTTACGCCTCTAAAGGATTTTCGGGAGAACTGCTCGAGAAAGTGGTAGACCAGATTACAGCCGACAAAGATCGCTGGGTTGATATTATGATGAAGGAGGAACTTCTGATGTCTGAAGAACAGAAATCCCCTTTTAAAATCGGCCTGGTTACCTATGTGTCATTCTTCGTCATTGGGTTAATCCCCTTAACTATATATGTTCTCAGTTATCTCTTTAATATATCTGGAAATATGTTCATTTATACCATTGCTCTAACCACAATGGGATTCGCGATAATCGGTTACCTGAAAAGCCATGTCACCCAAACGGGCAAATTAAGCGGCATTCTGGAAACTATTGGCCTCGGCCTGATAGCTGCAGCGCTCGCTTACGCAGTTGGCGATTGGCTCGAAAGCCTTATTTTATAAATAAATCTCAGCACTTTTTTCATTTAGGCAAAACCGATTTTATTAGTTTTTTAGCATTCTTTTAAGACATATTAAACTAGGAGTATTAGATTTTATATTATTTTTGTTCAATAATATGGCTAAAATTATGAACAACATACGGACCGAGTTTAGCATAAAAGACCTGGAAAATCTAACAGGTATTAAAGCACACACCATCAGAATATGGGAAAAGCGCTACAACCTCTTAGAGCCGATGCGCTCAGACACCAATATACGATCCTACAATGTTGAAAGCCTCCAAAAACTCCTCAATGTAACTTTCTTAAATAATAATGGATATAAAATCTCTAAGATTTCCAATTTAAAGGAAAATGAGATTCCTGTTCTTGTCAGAGAGATAGCTTCAAGAGGCAATCAAAAACATCATGCAATCAATGCCTTTAAATTGTCTATGATGAATTTTGACCAGACATTATTCTATAATACTTACTCTAACCTTCTGGAAAACAACTCTTTCAGAGATATTTTTTATGAAGTTTTTCTGGGCCTCCTGGAAGAAATAGGTATCCTCTGGCAGACAGACACGATCAGTCCTGCTCATGAGCATTTTATTACAACACTGATTAAACAAAAAATATTGGTCAATATTGAAAAGGTTCAAAATCTTGAACCGATGAAGTCTAAGCAGACCTATGTTTTATTTCTCCCTGATCATGAAATCCATGATATTGGACTGTTATTCCTGAATTATGAAATCGTTTGTAAAGGCTACCATTGTATTTTTCTGGGCCAGAGTGTCCCGATTAACTGCCTCCAGGATCTCATTGATAAATACCATGATATCAGGTTTATGTCTTACTTTACAGTGAAGCCTGAAATGAATGAAATCCATGATTATCTCAACGAATTTTATGACACTCTTCTAAAGGGGACAAAGAATAAATTAACTATCTTAGGTCAGCGTACAAGGCAGTTAGACAAAAACAACGTCCCTGACAATATAGAAATATATCCATCCATTGACAGTTTAGTTAAAGATTTCTAAAAAATTCAGGGCTTTCTTTTTTTTGTTTAACTTTAGTCTATATTTGTTAAACAAATGAGTTATTCTATTTCCATACTTGGGTCAGGCTTTTCTTCTCTAGCAGCATCCTGTTATCTGGCAAAAATGGGCCTGGACGTAACAATTTTTGAAAAAAACTCGGATGTTGGTGGTCGCGCCCGACAGCTTCATAAGGATGGATTCACCTTCGATATAGGTCCGACCTGGTATTGGATGCCGGATGTCTTTGAACGATTTTTCAATGATTTCGGGAAAAGGCCCAAAGACTATTACCAACTTCAGAAACTGGATCCCGCCTATAGTGTTTACTTCGGAAAGCACGATAAAATTACAATAGGTGATACCCTGGATAAAATCTGCTCTGCATTCGAACAGGAAGAAAAAGGAAGTTCTGTTCCTTTAAAAAAGTTTATCGACAAGGCTAAAGAAAATTATGACATAGCAATTAAGGACCTGGTTTATAAACCTGGTGTATCTCCCTTGGAATTAGTCACTGCACAAACAATTAAAAAACTTGGGCAGTTCGTAAGCACCATCAAGCGTGATGTCAGGCGTGAATTTAAAAATAACAGGTTGGCACAGATCCTGGAATTCCCGGTTTTGTTCCTTGGCGC